>NZ_CAJODJ010000010.1:0-17030 GCF_905233225.1 Methanobrevibacter sp. UBA212 | reverse complement strand
TCTTCCCAAACTGGTGCAAGCCAAGCCGGAATCCTTCATGGAAATAATGAAGGAATTGTTGCATTCAGATGGATAGAAAAAAGCAACGGCAATCAAATGATGCAATGTTCAGGAATCACTAAAGTGCCTGAATTGGAACAGAGAATTTCAGACGGAAACGGATTGCTTGTTGACAATGGAGCGAGCAGATCAAATTTATTCTCAGGGGATACCGACAATGTAATATTTACATTCAGTAAGATAATGGACTTTAAAAAATTATACAATAAGGCATGGTATTCCGTATTTTCCAATCCAAGTAATTTTGCACGGATAATTGCCCTGTTTCTTGCAGATATCATACGGGAAATCTGGTCTCAAATCACACATTCAATAAGAAACGTAAGGCCTAGAATAAAACGTGGAATAGTATACATTCCAACAAGAGCTGCCACAAACGTATTCATGAGAGAAATCAACACTTCAACATTAATCGGGGACATGATGGTTGGAGATATTGACGTTGCATACTCAACCTATTTGGGTTATGATGAAATAGCTCACCACTCCGGAGTTAGGGACAGTGATGCATGGATTGCATTAAGGGCAATGGATCAGCAAATCAAGCATTTAACCGATGCAAACAAGTATTGTCCTAGAGACTATCAGTTTGTAATCCAATCAGACCATGGTCAGACAAATGGTGCCACATTTACCCAAAGGTATGGTGAAACATTTGAAGACTTTGTCAAATCATTACTTCCTGAAGACATGACCGTGTTTGCAAAATTGAATTCAAATGAAGACCACTTTGCAGGAACATCTCCATTTTCTAGAGAAAAGAAAAAAATAAAAAAAGAAAAAGAAGAAGAGAAAGAATTAAACGACTCTGAAGTCATCGTATTGGCTTCAGGCAATCTTGCAATGATATATTTGACACAATGGAGCCAAAGATTAACATACGAGGAATTGAACAACTATTTCCCTGAACTGATACCTGGAATCATAAACAATGAATATGTCGGTTTTATTTTAGTTAAATCCCAGGAACACGGAGATTTGGCTATTGGAAAAAATGGAACATATTACCTTGACAACGGCGAAATTGAAGGTGAAAACCCTCTTGAAGGATTCGGAGACAATATCGTAAGACATTTGAAAAGAACAAGCTCATTTGAACATACCCCCGACATCCTGGTCAACAGTTTTTATGATGAAAAGGCAGATGAGGTATGCGCTTTTGAGGAATTGGTTGGAAGCCATGGTGGAGCCGGTGGAGACCAATCCAAACCGTTCATATTGTACCCTTCAAGTTGGAATGTCAGTGATGATGAAATCATTGGTGCTGAAAACATCTATAAACTGTTAAAAGAGAATTTGGCTGAATTAAAAAAATAATACTTAAGATATGGAAAATTTTAGGTAATCCATATCTAATTTCATTTACAAAAAGTAAAAATTATTAAATAGTGTAAAAAAGAAAAATTAAATATGAAAAAAGCGTGATGCTTTTTGAATTTTTATATTTTTCAGTTGAAAAAGCTGAAAATAACAAAATTTGGAGGAAAAAATATGGAATCAAATAAAATATCTGGAATATTATCCCTAATTTTAGGATTAATTTTTATAATTTTCCCTATATTTGGTACTGCAGCATTGTCCCTTCTCATTGGAATAAGCTTAATATTCTTTGGTATAATATTAATATTAGCCGGATTTACTGCATTTAATATTATTATTGGAATACTGTCAATTATAGTGGGAGTAGTATTTGCATTTAATATTACAGCACTATCAGTCCTTTTTGCATTACAATTCTATGTCATTGGTATCATAATGATTTTAGCAGGTATTGTTGGACTTATTTCAGATTCACAAATATCAAAAATTGCTTCAGTATTGACTATAATTTTAGGTATAATAGCCATAGCTCTTGGAGGATTTTCAATCGATCAACCGATTTTCGCAGCAGTCCTTATAGGAGTAGGTTTAATATTCCAAGGAATAAGATTATATCTGGAATAGAAACTTAAATAAGCAATCTTTTGATTGCTTCTCTTTTTATTTTTAAATTTTTTATTAAATCTTTTTTTAATTTCTTTTGTTTAAGAAAAACAGAGTTAACAAGCAGTTATGCACCAAATCTGCCAAATTTGTTTAATCGGAATTGATTTTAGTTAAGATTCCGCTGAATACTAAAACCAATACCATTATGATGATATATACAATCGCTTCAAATGAATCAACATCTGTAAATAGGCCATATACTCCAATCAACCACATTACTATTAAAAAGCATGGCAAAACATATTTGATGACAGCTTTCCAAAGGAATCCCACCTTGAATCTGCTGTTTTCATTAATTACAGGTATCAGTGAATCGACATTATATATCCATGCGAAAATGATGCACTGAATCGCAATTAAAAAGAGTATCCCGAATTCGTTCACAAAACCGTCAACAACGCCCACAAGATAACTGCTTATTCCTGTTGTAAACATTAAGGAAAAAGCACATCCTATTATGGAAAGTAGAGCTACGGTTTTCTTACGAGACCAATTCAATTTATCTTCCATTGATCTTACCATCGGCTCAAATATTGCAACCGCTGAAGTGATTCCTGCAAACAGTATTGCTAAAAACAGTAATGGTGCCAGGATATGTCCCATAATGCCCATAATATTAAAGATCATTGGGAAAACAACAAATATCAGACCGGTGCCTTCGCTGACCAATTGGACCATCGGAGTTCCTGTTGAAAATGACATGAACCCTAAAATTGAAAATATCCCGAAAGCGGTGAAGACCTCAAACGAGGAATTTGCAAAAACAACAAGCAGTACATTGTCATTAATTTTAGAGCCTTCAGGCAAATAGCTGGCATAAGTCAAGGCAATGGCCTGACCCATACTCAATGAGAAAAGAATCTGGGAAAATGCCGCAAGCCAAATATTAATATCGGTCAATTTGCTCCAATCCGGCTGCAGCAATGTTTGTATACCTATGCTGGCTCCCGGAAGTGTCAGGGCATAAATCACCATACCAATCATAATAATGAAAAGTGCAGGTATTAAAATCTTTGAAATCTTTCCGATTCCCTCATTCAAATCCCTATGGGATATGAACCATACAATAACCCATATTATTAGTGCACCAATTGTTGTTGGAATTATTAAAGAACCCAAATTTGATAAATTGGAACTTCCTCCAACATTTTGCACAAAATATGCCGCCACATCACTTCCCCATGAAAATGTGACACTGGAAGTGAGATAGGTCAGATCCCAACAATAAGTACAATGAAAACAAATAGTAATAAAATCCATGAAACGAATTCCAGTTTGGGATTGATTCTTTTCATTACATTCGAAAAGGAATCCTTAAAGCTGTATCCAATACCGTATTCCAATATCAGAAAAGGAATGCCCAATATGGCTATGGCAATCAGATACGGGATGAAGAATGTTCCTCCTCCATTTGAATAGACAACATAACTAAAACGCCATATATTTCCTAATCCAACAGCAGCTCCAATCATTGCAAACAAAAAGGACAACTGCGAATTCCACTGACTTGTATCTCCCATATCATCACCAATAAATACTTTAAAGCTATGCTCACCTTACCGCCATAACGAACAGCAGAGATATTGAAAATAACTAAAATTTATTCACTAATTTGATAATTATTGACATATTGATAATTTAATAAATAAATATCTATTTTTTCAATCATTGAATAAGAAAAAATTTTAATACATTTAAATAATAATAATAAAATAAAATATGACAGAAAATAATAAAATAACCGAGTTTATTACATATCCAAAAACTTTTGAAAAATATAGGTGGTACAAACCAATACTTGTTTTCATAATAGGTTTAATATTAATGCTTATATTTCAATTGATACTCCTGGTTGTTTTCGGTGCCATTTATGGCGAAAGTGCTATGGACATAATTACCGGAGGAGGATATGAAGTGTTAAATACCAATTTGGGAGAAATTTTCTCAGACTTATCAGTCATTGTCATGATTCCTGCCCTATATATTGCCACTAAAATTGTCAGGGACAGACCATTCTCATCCTATGCATCTTCACGCGGAGGATGGAATTTTAAACTCTATTTAAAGGCTTTGATTATTCCATTCATAGCGCTCATGATTTTTCAAGGAGCAGATGTCGCAATCAACGGAACCGATGGAACCTATCATTTTTCAATACTGTTTTTGATTGCAAGCTTAATTTTAGTGCCTCTGCAATGTACTGCAGAGGAATATGTGTACCGTGGCCTAATCATGCAAACCTTCGGATCATGGTTCAAAATACCTGTTTTAGCGATAGTGCTTCAGGGCATAATATTTTCAGTGTCCCATGGATATAACACTTTAGGGCTCGTGGAAGTATTTGTTTCAGGCCTTATTTTTGGATTTTTAACATGGAAGACAAATGGTATAGAAGTGAGTTCCGCCATGCATACAGCGAATAATTTTTCCATTTCATTATTCATCATGTTTGGACTTAGGTCATCAACTTCCTCACCGCAATTTAATGATGTGGTCATATCAATCGTTTTCGACATAATACTGTGCGCAATAATGTATTACGTTATCATGAAAACCGATTGGTTTAGTGAAATCAAAGAAGACACACAAAACACATGATTATTCAAATACGAATAATCTATTTTTTCTTTTTTAAGCACAAAAACTTAGAATTAGGTAAAAATAAGGGAGATGAGCCATCATTGTACATATAAATTATCAAACTTCAATCAACTATTTTTAAAACACAACAAGAGGAATCAATTATTCAACCAAAAAAATTAATTAAAGCCCATCTCCATTAATTGATTATGTAATAACTTACATATATACTTTTAATAAGTTAAATACAATATTTACATCAAGAAATAGGATTTTAAAGCAATTACAATATTGTTTTGGAAATGAAATTAGAAGATAAAACATCAACATTTAAATAATTCATATAACAATTTATACACATATACATCCTGTGTGGTGAGACCATGAGTGAAAACATCAAAAAAGAGTTAGCTCAAGCAAAAAAGAATTATCAAAGCAAAAAATACGAAGATGCAAAGGATTTATACGAATCCCTTTATATGGACCATTCTGAAGCTTTTACAATTTGGGACAAAAGATTTTACAGTTGGGCACTATATCAGCTTTATGTGAAAAACTCTGAAGAGGAAACAGAGTTATTTGAAGCAGTGGATACAATAACACAGCTAGTGCCGCAGGAAGACCTTTCCAAAAAGGATGGAGTATGCGCATACACCCTATCCATGATGAAGCTTCTTGACCATTTATATAAAAATAACGACTATGAAAACATCCTCATTTGGGCAGACAAGTTAAATCCAGATTATTTGAGTTCAAAGACTTCATCATTCACAACAAGCGATGGAAGAGACGTTAAAATAGCATCAAATAAGGAAAAATACTACAACTGGGTTTCCAAATCCCTCCAGGAAGTGGAAGATTATGACGAATGTTTGGCCGTTTCAAAAGAAGCACTGGAAAAATTGAATAACTTTACCAACAATGGCGATATCTGGTTTAAATGGAGGATTGCCAGGTCCTGCAGGGAATTGGGAGAATATGACGAAGCCATTGAATATCTTAAGGACATCTATAAGTTCAAAAAGGACTGGTATATCCAATGGGAAATTGCCGAAAACTATTTCTTTAAAGGTGAAGAGGACAAATCTCTTGAATATGCCGTTTCAGCAGCACTAAGCCATGGAGACAGCGACAAGAAAATCAAATTATATTCACTGCTTGAAGATTTGCTTGAAGAGGACGAACCTGAAATTGCTCTGAAACACTCATATCTTATCTATTCAATAAGACTGCATAATGAATGGAACATTGATGAATCCCTGGAAGAAAAAATCGCAGATGCAGGTTTGGACACTGAAAATACAGAGTATTGGAAAATCGAAAAAGAGCTGAAAGGCTATTGGAAAGATTTGAAATTCAAAACCCAACAGCCGAATTACGGAACAATAAAAAGGATTATGCCTCACGGCAAAACCGGATTTATCAAACGTGATGACGGAGAGGATTTCTTCTTCAACAGATTTGAGTTCAAGGGAGACCCAAACAAATACCGTGAAGGCATTAAAGTATCATTTTATCTTGAAGAAGGATATGATAAAAAGAAAGATGAAATCAAATTAAATGCAGTAAATATCTATGATATCTAACAACATTTGTTGTTATATATCCCTATTTTTTGACTACATTTGCACAAAGTCTGTATTTTTTAATTTTTTGTTGATTATACTTGCGAATTATTGCTCAAACCCATTTTAATAAGGGTGTTTGATGAAAAAATATCATAAAGTTTAAATATCTATTGAATGAAAATTTTTTAATATATATTAAAATTACGCTCACAACATCAAAAAAAACTGAGAAATAACATAAACTCAATTATTTTTTTAAATACAAATTAATTTTAATGAAAAAATAATGGAGAGATTCTTATTAATACAAAGAAACTGATAATGGGTTTTACAGTGTTATTGATACTATTTGTTTTAATAGGCAGTGTAAGTGCTGCAAATGATAACATTACCTCATTAAGTCAAGATAATGATGATGAAATTAACCAAGAGCAAATTTCAACTGGAAATGATGATTCCAGCTTGAAAGAAATTAAAAACAATGAAAATGCGACATTAAAAGCACCTGTTAGTGGAGGCACTTTTGCTGACATTCAAGAAGCAATATCATCTGCAGAAAGTGGAGCTACAATAGAACTCGATGGACTTTATAACGGATCAGGAACCGCAATAACAATTGATAAAAACAATTTGACAATCATAGGCAATAATGCAATACTATATGTACAATGCCAATCCAGAATATTCAATATACCGGAACAGGAGTTACATTGAAAAATATAAAATTCATTAATGGTAATGCTACTGATAAGGGAGGTGCAATCTACTGGTACGGTGCTAACGGAACAATAAACAACTCCATCTTCGCAAACAACAAAGCAAAACAAAGTGGTGGTGCAATCCAATGGCAGGGAACTAATGGGACCGTGACTGATTCTTACTTCTCCAACAATACAGCAGAATTCAATGGTGGTGCAATCGCAATTGCCGATAATGGGGCTAAAATTGATAATGCCAAATTAATCAACAACACTGCTGCCAAATTCGGTGGCGCGATTTACGTTGATGGTGCCGATAGCACCATTTCAAATTCTGAATTATCAGGAAACCGTGCTGCGGATGGTACTGACAATGTAGCAGTTGAAGCGGGTGCTGAAAGTCCACTCACAGATAATGTAACAAGTGATAAAGGCAATGTTATATCTTTTGTAACCGAAATCAATGCCACTAGTGCCGGTGATGTTTACCAAAACGACAAACCTATCGTTATCAATATAAAAACCAATGCTAAAGAGGGCACTGTATCCGTAACAGTTAAAGGCAAAACTTACAACAGCACCGTTAAAGATGGCGTTGCCACCATTAGCATACCGGATTTGGTTGCCGGAACATATAGTGATGTTGTTGTCAGTTATCATGATTCCACCGGCAATTATATTGATGCCAGCGATAATGTGACCTTCACAGTTAAAGCAAGTAAAGCAGAAATCATTAGCAAGGACATCAAGAAGGATTATAACAGCAACTATAATTATAATATTAGAATCATTGGTGCTGATGGTGAACCTGTTAGCGGAGAAACAATTAAGATTTCCATAAATGGTAAAATTAAGTCTTATAAAACCGACTCTAAAGGAGATATTATTATCAAACTGGGCAAAACTTATATTCCCGGCAAGTACACCGTCAAACTTTCATATAAAGGCATAAGCAGTAAACATGTGATTACTGTTAAGCAGATTCTTAAGAGCAAGAAAGTTGTTAAGATTAAAAAGAATGCAAAAAAAAGCAGTCCTTAAAGCTACACTTAAATCCAGTAATGGCAAAGCGATTAAAGGTAAGAAAATAACATTTAAGGTCAAGGGTAAAACTTACAAGGCAAAAACCAATAAGAAAGGTATTGCTGAGATTACTCTTAAAAATAAGGTTATCAAGAAATTCAAGGCAGGAAAAACTTATACAGTCAAAATCACTTACCTGAAAGATACAATTAAAACCAAGCTGAAAGTTAAAAAATAAGGAGAGACGTTTTTCTCTCTTTTTTATTTAATTTTAAGATTTTCACATCACTTTTTTTAAAAAAAATAAATTGGAGAAGCAATCATCTGATTACTTCAACGATCATGTCCAGATTTTCAGATTGAAGGATATCCACTTTCTTACCGGATGCACCAACAATCTCCTTTTTGACATTAAGCATATCTTCAGGAACTACAATATCACCAATTGCCAGTTCATGATTTTCCTCTAAAACAGAACCTATTTCCTCAATGTCGGTTGATTTCAGATAACCGATGATTTTACCGGCGTCCCCTTTGAATGTAGGTCCGACTTGGGACATGTCAGGTTCCACTTCGATGATTTTTTCATGAACTTCAGGTTTGCCTGAGGTGATTGCCAAATCTTTTATTTTCAAGGTTCCCTTAATGTCTGAATCAAACTGATTGAATACATCAACCAAATCATCATCTGAAGTGTAGACGTTTACTTCAGTGAGTTCCGCATTCAATGGGATTTTTGATGCTGACTTGAATCTTCTGACCTCATCAATAAGCTCGACAGTGGTTTCACCTTTTGTCTCCATTTCCTCACTGATTAACTCTTCATATACTTCAGGCCATAATGTTGTGTGAATTGACTCATCTGAAAAGTACTGATAAACCTCTTCTGTAAAGAACGGTGCAATAGGAGCCATTAATTTTAAGGATGTTTCCACAACGGTCCTTAATGTGTATTTAGCAGCTTTTCTGGATTCGTCTGAAACGTCAGTGTACAGCCTGTATTTAACAGCTTCAATGTACTCGTCACAGAAGTCATGCCAGAAGAACCTTTCGATTGGAGTGATTGTCTGTGCGAAGTTATATTCTTCAAATGCCTTATCAACAGTCTTATTCAAGTTGTTCAGCTTTGACAATATCCATAGGTCCAATGGTCCGAGATTGTCCTTGACCTCTTCATATGAAACTTCCTCATCAAATATCTGCATGCTGATGAATCTGAATGCATTCCAGAATTTTCTGAGGAACCTGAATCCGTGCTTGATGTCTTTCCAATCAAATATTACATCAGACCCGGGTACGCTGTTTGCAGCCCATGTTCTCAATGGGTCTGCACCGTATTTTTCAATTACCTCTTCAGGTCCGACCACGAATTCCGGTCTGGATTTACTCATCTTGTTTCCATCTTCACCGAACACCATACCGTTGATTACAATGTCGTCAAACGGCTTTTGGCCGGTCAATGCAATACATCTGAGTGTAGTGTAGAATGCCCATGTACGGATAATGTCGTGTCCTTGCGGACGGATATTTGATGGGAAATGATTTATATAATCTTCATCAGGCCATCCTGCAATTGACAGCGGTGAAATTGATGAATCCATCCATGTGTCAAGCACATCCACTTCAGGTACGAATTCTTCGCATCCGCATTCGCATGCGTGTTTTGGCTTGTCGACTGTTGGGTCTATTGGCAAGTCTTCAACATCAGGAAGAATGACTTTTCCACAGTCCTTACAGTACCATACAGGAATAGGTGTTGCAAATATTCTCTGTCTTGAGATACACCAGTCCCATTCCATGGAATCCGCCCAGTTTATCATACGGGATTTCATGTGTTCAGGCACCCATTTCATTTCATCGGCTGCGACCTTGGTCTTTTCAATCAAATCACAGACCGCAACAAACCACTGCTCCTTGAGAAGAATTTCAACAGGAGTCTTGCATCTCCAGCATTGTCCGACATTCTGGTCAACCTCTTCATTTTTCAGGAGGTAGCCTTCAGCGTCTAAGTCTTCAATGGTCTGTTTTTTACAGCTTTGCAGATCCATTCCTTCATATCTTCCGGCAGCAGAGGTCAATGTGCCGTCATCATGCATGACATCAATGACTTCAAGGTCATATTTCTGAACCCAGCTTACGTCAGTCTTATCCCCAAATGTACAAATCATTACCGCACCTGTACCGAATTCAGGATCTACCTCTTCATCAGCAATGATTTTAACTTTCTGGTGTGACAAAGGCACTTCAACATATTTGCCTAAAAGGTGAGTGTACCTTTCATCTTCAGGGTGAATCACAACAGCTACACAGGCAGACATCAGTTCAGGCCTGGTTGTTGCAATCAAAATTCCTTCCTCTTTAGGGTCGGCCTGTTTTCCTGATGCCTGTGATGATACTATATCGTCATAGGAATCCTCAACAGCCGGAGGAAAGTTTACATAGTTTAAGAATGTGGTATTATCAGAATATTCGACTTCCGCAAAAGCGATAGCTGTCTGACAGCGAGGACACCAGTTTACAGGGTGTTTACCCTGATAGATCAATCCGTCTTCATACATTTTCAAAAAGGAATATTGGGTCCTTTTCATGTACTCGGGATTCATTGTAACGAATTCACGGGTCCAGTCCTGTGAATAACCCATTGCCTTCATGTCCTTTTTCATGCTTGCAATGTTTTTGGTGGTCAAATCGATACAGTACTCTCTGAACTTGGCTCTTGAAACATCATTTTTCTTTATTCCATGAGTTTCTTCAACTTTCACTTCAGTCGGAAGACCATGGCAGTCCCATCCCTGTGGGAACAGGACGTCAAATCCTTTTTGTCTTCTGTATCTTGCATTCATATCAATGTAAACCCAATTCAATACGTGGCCCAAGTGAATGGCACCTGTTGGGTATGGTGGGGGAGTGTCTATTATGTATCTAGGACGAGATCCATCTCCAATGTATTTGTAGATGTTTTCATCTTCCCATTTCTGCTCCCAAACTTTTTCTTTTTTAAAATCATAGTCTTTAGGAATCTCTTGGTTTGACATATATTTTCTCCTAAAATAATTAAGTAAAAATAATATTATTAATTATGTAGTTTATTATTTAAAAAAGTAATTATGAAATTGAAAAAGAAGCTTAAATCCCTTAGTTAAATATCTTATTAAATTGTTTGAAGTAATATATTTATCAATATTATAATTATTTGAATAATTATTAAGCTCATTAATATATTTCGATATTCCAAATTAGAATTTTTATAGACACAAATTAGTAAAATTAAGATGAAAATTATATTTACAATTATCAGCCAAAGTACCATTGTTATTTACATTCTAACACAAAAAATAATTATTAATTTTAAATAGAAAAGATTTATTAATGAAAAAAGCGCATAATAATTACCATACCAGAGAGGATGATATATAAATCATCCCCTTAGTATAATACATAGTAATTGCACAATACCAGTAATTGTTGAAATTACTTGTAGTGCAATTACTATTTTAGCGCTTTTTTTCATTTTAAAAAAATCCTCCTATGAAACTAATTTAAAATCAGTTCCACAGTTTGATTATCATTTTAAAACTATTTAAAGTAGTTAGTTATAAATTAAAGCAATTTTAGAAGGTTAAATCAATATTATAAACTGAAAACAATTTTACGAAGTGAAAACAATGCAAAAATAGTTAACTATATTATATATCAAAATCATATTATTAATATTATCAAAAATAAGGACTGTGTAAAAAATGAATTTATTATGGTTTTATGTTGCAATCATTTTAGCTATGAGCGATATATTACACACCGCTTTAATGTGGAAAGTTTTAAATAACTTCTACATCATTTTAGGTGGCATAATCCAACAATCCACCCATTCTACCTGGCAAACATGGGTAGCTCATGAGTTAATGGAAGCGGGATTTCATTTCATTATAGTGTCAATGGTGTTTTTAAATCCTACTATTGGACTTCTAGCAGCCCTTATTCATTTTGTAATTGATGTATCCCATACCATACTCATCCGTGATATGGGCGAGATAGAACATAGAGCGCTTCACTTTCTAGTTGAATCTCTATTTTTCATTTTAATATATGGATTATAAAGTAATGGAGTTATTAAATGCCAGTTATAACATTCAAATATCAAGATTTAAAAGATTTAGGAATAGATATGGAAAAAGATGAATTGATAGACACATTGCCAATGATGTCCAGTGACATTGAAGACTTTGACGATGAGGAAATCAAGGTGGAATTCTTCCCCAACAGACCGGACAACTTGTCTGTTGAAGGAGTAGCTAGATCTTTTAAGGGATTTATCGGCCAGGAAATAGGCTTTCCGGACTATAAGGTTGAAGAATCCGGAGAATATGTAACAGTCGACAAGGATGTTGCGGCAATCAGACCATTCATAGGATTTGCAAAAATCGATAACGTTGATTTTACTGGCGACAAACTCAAATACTGCATGGACTTCCAGGAAAACCTCCATTGGGTTATCGGAAGAGACAGGAAAAAGGTAGCTATCGGTATCCACAATGCCGATGTCGTTGAAGGTCCATTCAAATATATTGCAACCCCTAAAGATGCAAATGCATTTGTTCCTTTAGAAAAGGACACAGAAATGACTCCAAATGAAATCCTGACCGAACATGACAAAGGTAAGGATTATGCTCATCTGATTGAAGACTTTGACAAATATCCATTAATCCTTGACAAAGACGATAATGTCCTGTCAATGCCTCCAATCATTAACGGAGAGCTGACCAAGCTTAAAGAGGAAACTCACAATATCATTGTTGATGTAACCGGTACTGACGAAAGGGCAGTTAACCAGGCATTAAATATCATCTGTTCATCATTTGCTGAAGTTGGAGGTCAAATCAAATCCATGGAAGTGAGATATGAAGACAAGACCATCAAAACTCCTGATTTGACTCCTCAAGAGATGAATGTTCATGTCGATACAGCCAATGAACTTATCGGTGGAACAGACCTGACTGCACAGGACATTCATGATTTGCTCCTAAAGGCCCGTTTTGATGCTGAAATCATTGATGACAATGAAGTCAAGGCAATCATTCCGGCATATCGGGTGGACATCCTGCATGAGGTTGATATCGTTGAAAATATCGCAGTGCAATATCATATCAACGATGTTGTGGCCGAATTGCCTGACATCAATACTGTCGCTTATGAAAACAATTGGTTCAAGGCAGAAAGCACAATCCGTGAAGTAATGATCGGTTTAGGATTCCAGGAAGTTATGAGCCTGATGCTTACCAGTGAGGAAGCCCATTACAAAAACATGAACCAGGAAGAAAAGCCTCATGTTCAGGTTGCAAGGCCGATTACAATCGACAGAACCATGATCAGAACCAGCCTAATCAATTCCCTCATGGAATTCTTGGAAGACAACAAGCACGAGGACCTGCCTCAAAAGATTTTCGAAATCGGTGATGTCCTATACCTTGATGAAAGCACAGAAAACAAGACTGTCGCTTCCAAAAAATTAGCTGGAGTAATCTGCCATTCATCCGCAAACTTTACAGAAATAAAATCTGTCGTTACAAGCGTATTGGCCAATCTCGGATATTCAATGGAAATATCTGACAGTGAAAACAAGACATTCATTCCGGGCAGAGTTGCTGATGTTACCGGTATGGCTGAAAAAGGTTCAGTTAAAGGTTTCTTTGGTGAGGTATCCCCTGAAGTTATTACAAACTTTACTTTAGAATACCCTGTAATTGCGTTTGAAATAGAATTTTTAAACTAAATTCTTTTTCAATACCACAATTTTCTCATTTCGATTTCCATTTGGGCGTACTCGTTGACCTGTGGTGAAGTGCCATAATAATTGAAGATGAGTATCAAAATAAATAAAAGAATTATAAAAGCTATCAAAATTATTGTCCATCGCCTCAATTTAACAACACCACACGAAAAAATTAACATTAATCGATAAGTTTAGCTACATCTTCACCCTTAGGTGTAAGCCTGTATACTCTATTTTTGCGTTTTTCCTCATTGATGCATTCAGCAACACCACATTCCTTAAGCTCACGCAAGACCTTTGAAATGTGATTGGTGCGAATTCCGATGTCTTCCGCCAAATCTGTCGGTATCTTGTCGCCATCGTTAAGAGATTTAACTGATTTTTCCCTATAGGAAGAGCTGATTACATATCCATAAGTTTTTAGAGTTTCATCATCCATAAAAATTTCTCCACTTATTCACATCTTATTAATATATTATTCTCCCATAATAGTTAAACTTATGGTACGGCCATATCTTGGCCCATCAAGCTCGATGAAAAAAACTGACTGCCAAGTGCCCAGATCCAATTTGCCGTCTTTAATGGGCAGACACTCGCTTGATGAAAGAAGAAATGATTTCAGATGAGACCTTGCGTTGTCATCAATCCTGTCATGCTGATATGTGAACTTATCAGTAATGAGATTATTTAAAGTGAATTCCAAATCATTCAAAAGTCCTGATTCATTTTCATTGACAACAATGGCGGATGTTGAATGCCTTGAAAAAATGGAGATTATTCCGCTTTCAACATCAATCTGTTCGTTGATTTTTGGTGTGATGTCAATGATTTCAAAGTTTCTGTTCGTATTTATTTTTAGGGAATGATTTTTGATTTTCATTAATAGTACTTTGTTTTAATGATATAAATAACTAAAAGAAAAAAAAGAAAAAGATGATTTTATTGTTCGAATTCATCTTTACGCCAATATCCATAGATAAGCATGCCCATTATAGACAAAATGCTTAATACAACAAGCCCGGATGTGTTGGTAAGTTCCTTTGATGTTGTGACTGGAGGAACTATCTCGTAGGCTTTTCCTTCATCCATTGCATCACCGCTTCCGGAATCTCCTGCATTTAAATCACCATTGGACAATGCATCATTACCGTTGTCTGATGTGTCTTGAGATGGAATATCGGAACTGTTAGTTCCATAATTGCCTGATTTATCTGAATTTGCAATATGTGAACCTGAAGAATCCCCACCGTTTGAGGCACCTTGGGAATTGGAATTTCCCTGAACTTCAGAGGTTCCGCCTGCACTGCTTCCACTAGAACCTGCATCAGCGTCACTTGTTGAGGTTTTTGAATCCTTTGCGTCACCAGTTTCACCGGATGCATCCTTAACATCATATTGGTAATATTCATCGGCTATCTGAACTCTGACATCATGGTTAACATTAGGGTCCAACTGAGTGACACTGGCCCTTCCGTTAACGAAATTTGCAGTGTAAACGTTACCGTCGACTTCAACATTTGTTTGGAATGTTGCAAACTCATTAACCGCCTTTCCGGATGAATCTCTCAACTGGAGGGTTAATGTATTGCTGACGGAAAATGTATCCAATGTCATTAGAGATGCCAGAAGTCTAGGGCAGACAAAGGTATTGGTAGGATCATTTGAATTGTACCAATTCTGGCCCAATTCATAATTGGGATTTTCCCAGTAGTTTTTAGCCTGGAAAAATTCATTATGCGCCAGATAATTATACTCCACTTTGAGTATTGTATTGCCGCTGCTTTTAAATCCAGCTCCAAACAACAATCCGTTACCTGTTTCAAATCCTCCCATGCTTGACCTTGGGTCTTTTCTGTTATTGGTCATGGAATTTGATTTTACGACATCATTGGTTGATGTGGAGTTGATGTAAATTCCATTGGAATTCTCATAAACGTTGTTGCCTGACATTAATGTATTTGAAGATTTGTTGAAAGTGGAAATCCCATTCAAATCATTGTGATGTATCGTATTGTTCAATATTTTACAATACGCAATGTTTGATGTTTCGATGCCTGATTTTTTATTATATGAAATATGATTCTTTTCAATCAGGCTGTTTTTGACATTCTGAAGCTGCACTCCATTTTGCTTAGCTTTTGAAATGTCGTTTTCAGACAAGGTGATCTTATCTGAATTCTTTATCAGAACACCATTTCCTCCTCCAATGACCTTATTATTGATTATTTTGATATTTTTTGAGTTATCCACCTCAATTCCATAATCAGAGTTAGATGCAATAAGAGTTATTCCAGATAGGACACTGCCTGCTGCATTTGATGTAAAGTAAAATTCGAAAGTTTTATCTATTCCCATATTCCTAGCCCTGTCGCTCAATTCATCAGATGCATAAACGACACTGCTCTTTTTGGAAATAATATTTAATTTCTTATTTACAACCAAGGAGATGTCCCTATACTCATTGTCTGTAAATTCAAAAGTGTCTCCGTCATTTGCATTATCAAACTGTGATTGGATATCATCATTTGATAAATCGGAAGTGACAACATGATTACCTCCATCGGAAAGAATAGTAATATTGTCATCATGCATATCAGCAGCACTGACTGCCGAAACTAAGAATAATAACAATAAAGATATAAAAAAAAGATTAAATACTTTTTTATTCATATTAAAAACTTCCAAACCACTATTTTCATAATCAAATAATTTTAATAGAAAAATTAATCTCAAAAGTAAAATTTATCTATATGAATGATATTGATTATTGATAATATTATGATGCCGAATATATATAAATCTAACCCCTATAAATGCATTATACCAAAAATTTAAATCGATGTAACTCTAATTACAACAAAGAAATATACTTAACACTGTTATATAAAGAATTTAAGACATTTTAATTTAAATAATATGAAAGTCAATATTAAATTGATTGCTTATCGATTTAATTTTTTATGTTTAAGTGATTATCCAAATAACTTTAGAGGAAAATATTATGAATAAGAAGAGTTTAATATTAGCTGTTTTGTTGGTATTAACTGTATTCTTGGCTACAAGCGCAATATCAGCACAAGATGCTTCCAATATTGACAATAATGATAGCGACATAATGGAAGTATTCGAAGATAATGACATTGCAGCTGGCAAAGAGGTTACAGTTGAAACTACAGATACAAATGCTCAAATTCAAGAAAAAATCAACAGTTTAAATGATGGAGATACATTAAATTTCCAAAAAGGAACCTATGAAAACGTTTCATTATATGTAAACAAAAGCATTACCATCAACGGTAATGGAGCGACCTTAAAGGGTTATGACACATTATCAAATGCAACCAT
>NZ_CAJODJ010000009.1:0-49587 GCF_905233225.1 Methanobrevibacter sp. UBA212 | reverse complement strand
TCCACAAAAACATGCCACAAATGCGGCCACAAAAACAACAACATAACCCTAAAAGACAGACAATGGAATTGCCCAAAATGCGGCACACATCATGAAAGAGACCACAACGCAGCAATCAACATCTTAAACGAAGGGTTAAAAACACTAAAAACAGAACCTAGGGGGCCTAGGGGATAGCTTAAAATATTTTCCATTCATATAGAATGGATTACCTAAGAATCTCCGACCTCTACAGGTCGGAGAGGTTCAATCAAACGAATTCACATCAAAGTATGACGAATTGATCGGCGCTGTCGGAACATACTTCAACAGCTCCGGAATCGCTTACTCATTTGATGTGTATGTCAACGGCGAGAAGGTCCACACGCAAAGCGGTGTAAGCGATTTTGCAGGATTTAGCACAATCGTTTTGAACAGATACATTCCAGTCAAAACGGGAGACAAATTCAAGGTTGTCTTCAAAAGCAATGCGCTTCCTTATCAGGCATATTCAAGACAACACTACATTGCAGGAATGAGTTTTGTAAGTTCTGACGGCAAGTCATGGAGCGATATAACACTTCAAAACAAGACCGTTTGTCTTAAGGTCTACACCGTCAGGGATGATACAAAAATCATCAATAACAATGACATTTCAGTTGATTATAATGGGGGTTCATACTTCACCGTAAGGGTTGTAACTGCTGACGGCCGTGCCGTTGGGGCCGGTGAAAAAATCACATTCATTATCAACAAAAAGACCACAACAGTAAAAACTGACATGAACGGCGTGGCCAAAGTCAAAATAATTGGTGGTCCTGGAAAATACACAATAACAACCAAATACAATGGCAGAACCTACACAAACAAAGTCACCATAAAACATGTCCTGACAACCAGCAAGGTCACAGTCAAAAAGACCGCCAAGAAGTTTACCCTTAAGGCCAAACTTAAAATCAACGGTAAATTGGTTAAAGGCAAGAAAATAACATTCAAATTCAAAGGCAAAATCTATAAGGCCAAAATCAACTCCAAGGGAATTGCAAAAGTCACTGTTAAAAAGGCTGTTATCAAAAAGCTTGAGAAAGGCAAAACTTATGCTTTTAAGGTCACTTATCTTAAGGACATCGTAAAATCAAGTGTTAAGGTTAGCAGATGATATCTCTCATCTGCAGTCCATTTTTATTTTTGATTTTTTACAGAATAATCTCCCATTGAATAATTGATGGAAGGGTTAATATAATCACTGATTGCATTTCTATCTTTCATTTGGTGGAACGGCATTTGCATTAGTCAATGGCTATTGCAAGCCATTACACTTTCAGTCGCAATGAGGGTATATCAAATACTTTTTAATGCAGATTTTTGTGGTTTTAAGAATATCATTAAAGATTATATATTCCTAAAATCTAACTATAACTATGTCAAATTTAAGTTTTGAAGAAGCAATTAACAATTTATCCGACGATGATGTTAAGGTCAGAAAGGAAGCTATCGAATCATTGGTTGGAATCACTGATGAAGAAGCTATCGAACCGTTAATCAAAGCCACCACTGACGATAATGCACAAGTAAGATTCAAAGCGGCTGAAATTTTAGGCAGCATGGGAGATGTGGCTGTCGATAAATTAATTGAAGAGTTTACAAATGCGGAAGGTAAGGACAAACGTTTTTTAGCCTTTGCACTTAAAGAAACTGAAGATAAAAGAGTCATTCCTTATTTTTTAGAGGCAACTTCCGATGATGATTTTGGAGTTAGAAAGGTTGCAGTACGTGCTTTGGGCGAACTTCAGGCTGAAGACGAGCTCGATTCAATTGCAAAATGTCTTGAGGATGAGGATTGGGGAGTCAGGCTTGCAGCTATTCAGGCATTGGGTGACCTTGCAAGTGATGAATCAATCAAATTAATCAAGGATGCAAGAAAAGCTGAAGAGGATAAGGACTTCAAGAAATCCTGTAACAAGGCAATCAAGAAAGCTCAAAAAAGACAAAAAGCCAAGGCATCCGGTGAAGCGGTTGTAAAGGTTATTCCTATGAGCACAATTAAGGAGATGGAAAAAACCAATCTGCAAAAAGCCATTAAAGAATATGAACGCTATGTAGAGGCAAAACAGACTAAGGATGCTCCATACAAAAGATTATGTATTCTATACAGAAAGGCTGATGACTATGACAATGAGGTCAGGGTCATAGAAACCGCAATCGAAGTCTTTGAAGGCACCAAAAAGGTTGACTACTTCGAAAAAAGATTGGCCAAGTTAAAATAGTCATTTTTCAATGACTTCATAGAGATCTTTCCTTTTGTTTTTTAAAACGGGAAGCTCTTCTCTTACTTTTTTTATTTCACTCAAATCAATTTCACAGATGACTAGTTCCTCTTTTTCTCCCGCCTGGGCAATTACTTCTCCCCATGGATTTGCAATGATTGAATGGCCATAGCTGTGATAGCTTGCATCAATATTCAATGCAGGTGCAACTCCTATGCAGAAAACCTGATTGTCCAGTGCTCTTGAGCGAAATAGCAGTTCCCAATGTGCGGGGCCGGTTGTCTGGTTGAATGCTCCCGGATAAAACAGAATTTCAGCACCCTTTTCAGCCATTATCCTTGCAAGTTCGACAAATCGAACGTCATAGCATATTCCGATGCCTATTCTTCCGAAATCAGTGTCGGCAATTGTAAAGTCATCTCCTGCAGTCAAAACATCTGATTCCTTGAAGGTGATTCTGCCTTTGACGTCAATGTCAAAAAGATGCATTTTCCTGTGTTTTGCTATGATTGAGCCTGTTTTGTCGAATAGGTAGCTGGTATTGTATAGCTTGTCGCCTTCCCTTTCGGGGATGGATCCCGCAAGGATGTAAACGTTATATGATTCGGCAAGTTGAGAAATAGTATTTAATGTGCAGCTGTCATGCTCATTTTCGCCGTATTCGACAAACTTGTCATTTGAATAGGGGCAGTTGAACATTTCGGGCAAAACTATAAAATCTGCATTGCTGTGTGCACTGTCGGCTATAAATGAGCCTGCTTTTTTAAGATTGGCCTTTTTGTCATCCACTACATTCATCTGACAAAGGGCAATTCTGACTTTATTCATGTTAACACAAAAAATAGAAAAAAGTATGAATTAAATCATACTTAAGCGATGTCTGCTGAACTTATTGCGTTTTCAATGTCTTGAGATGTAAGGGAGTTTTCAGCGTCTCCGGTTATTTTGAAAACATAGAGTTTTCCATCACTGAACATTGAAATATATCTGGTGTAGTCTCCATTTGCATTTTCCAGTAGCATATTTGAGGAGTTTCTACCGTCTACGGTTATTGTTTCAACAAGTTCGACATAATCTCCGCCTTCTTGAGCGTGAGTGATTCTTTGTTGTGTTATTTCTTTTAGGGATTTTGCTGTAGTAGTAATGTTGTAGTATTCAATAGTTGTATTTTCCGGATTTTTGAAAAATACCGCACTGCTGTGTTCCTCATCACTTCCATTTACTTCTTGCCATGATTTTGGATATTTGAATGAAAAATCTCCATCCTTGTATTCAACTAAATCATTTGATTGAAGTATTGGGTTAGAGTTACTACTGCTTGAAGTATTATGATTTGATCCCATAAGTACAATTCCACAAATAACAATCAATGTTATAATTAAGATAATTCCAATAACTAACTTCTTTCTCTTAATAATGGTAAGAGTGCCTTCGTCATTGGTCTTTTTCTCTGTTTTTGGTTTTTCTTGGAAAATATCCTCTTTTTTAGGTGCTTTAGCTTTCTGTTTGGGGAATTGATAACCGCAATTACCGCAAACGGGAGCACCATCATAACTAGGATTTCCACATTCTGGACATTTTTTCACAGATTTACCTCCATTAAATGTTACATTTAATTTTTATATTATAAAAATATATTTAATTAATGTGATAGTATGGCAGATGAAGAAATTATTAATCTTGATGACATAAATTATGCAGTTTATAAAATTGGCGAATGGAAAAATCATTATGAAATCAATCAGATAGGCCTATCCAGAGAAATACCGGTTACCAAAAATACAATAACCCATATTAAGTTTTCCATGGATGAAATCAGAAATTCACAATTTTCACTTTCAGATAAAACGGTCAACGGATTTGTTGCCATTGCGATGCAGTTGAATCCAAAGGTCCAGGAAATGGAATTGGATGATGTCATCGAATTGGAGGAAAATGAATATCAAAATATTTTATCAGAATTGGACGGTCTTGATGTTTTGAGCGATGATGAAAGCATTCCCCTTGACGGCGAGGAATATCTCATTTACAAATTGGAAAAGGACTGTCATGTAACCACTTCAACTCCGGCAAATGAATTCACTCAAAAATTCTATGAGGCGGAATTGAAAAAAATTGAAGATGCCCTGGATTAGAAGAAATCCAGAGTCACTTTCTTGTCTCTTTTTAACTCACGGGGAGGTTCAACGGATACGAATTCGATTCCTTCCTCTTCAATCATCTCAAGTGCATCATCCATGATTGACGGCGCAACAAGCAAACCCCTTATCTTTTTCTTTTCGGCTTCAACTTCCCTTAAATAGTCATTGTCGGTATTTTCCATATCCTGAATGTATCTTCTGAGCTGTTTTACTGCGGTCACTCCCGCTTTTCGGGCTTTCAGTTCCAGAATCATCAAATTGTTGTCGCTGTCCTTTCCTAAAATGTCAATGAATCCGTGCTCAACGCTGTATTCTCTTGTGGTCGGCTTGAATCCCTCTTCGATTATATGTGGCTTTTCCATTATCATGTCGCTCATGTCCTTTTCATATCCGGCCTGTTCAAGCTCCTCAAAGTCCTCCACATTCGCATAGTTGATGAATTGGACATGCTTTATCTCAACGGTCAAAAGCTCTTTTGGGGTTCTTCTGTGGCTTTCCAAAAACAGGTTGTCATTTTTTATGTAAGCTCTTGTTCGGGATTTTGGAGGCTGCCAGTTTACCGGCTCCACCTTTTTTTCCTGATGGATTAGAAATGCCCCGTCCGGCTTAATCATTATTATTCTCTCTCCCCAGTTCAATTCACTCAGGGCTCTTCCTTCATAGTTTACCTTACAGCATGCAAAAATAAGTATTGTGGCCCTTTTTCTAAGTGCCTCTTCAATCAAATCATAAGCATCTTCACAATTAGGTTTTTCTAAAATTTTATATTTCATCACAATTTACATTGTTTAGATTAATTTAAATAATTTGTTTTCAAAATCAATTATTATAGTTCGGGGGAGGAATTTCCATTTACGATGATGAATATTTTGAAGAAAAGAAAGAGTATTTTACCATGGATTCGTTTGAATTTGAAAACGGTGAGATAATTGATGATGCTGTTGTTGAATATATGACCTTTGGAACTCCTAAATATGATGAGAACGGAGTTATTGACAATGCAATTCTTTACTGTTCAGGTTCTCTTGGAACATTTGCCGGAATAAACAAGATTTTGCCGCTGACCGAAAAGGGCGATGCCTTTGATGGGGACAAATACTTTTTCATCAGCATGTCCGCTTTGGGGGCTCCAGGATCCTGCTCCCCTTCTACAACCGATTTGAAAAACAGGTTTCCAAAATACTCCCTTGCCGATGTCGTCAATTTCCAAAAACAATTTTTAGATGAAAAATTCGGCATCGGACATGTTGTGGGACTGATCGGCAATTCGATGGGAGGATTTGTCGGTCTTACACAGGCAATCCTCTATCCTGATTTTCAGGATTTCATCATATGCGGCGTAAGCAGCTACAAGGTTGCAGGCCATGATTACATCCTTTCGAAATTTGTGGACGAAATCATAACTTCCGATCCGGATTATGCAAAAGGCGAAATGACCTATTCATTAATAAGGACTTTGAGGTTGGCAAACCTTGCCGAGTTTAATTTTGGACTGTCCAAGGAGGCATTAAGGGCAATGCCTAAAGAGGAACTGGCCGCTGAATTCGAAACATTCGGAAATGAGATGCTTGAAATTGACATTTACGATTTGAAATACTGCAATGAATCCTGCATGAACTTTGATGTTGAGGATGATTTGGATAAGATCACTTCCGATGTGTTAATCGTTGCATGCAAACAGGACCCTCATTTCCCGCCGGAACTGGATGGTGTTCCGATGTCTGAAATGATTGAAAATTCCCGGCTGATTGTAATGGACTCAGAATTGGGGCATCTGTGCTTTAACGAACTTGAAACAATTTCAGATGAATTGAAGGAATTCATGGATGGGTTTTGATGATAGTCAATATTTCGGATTACGGTGACAGGGACGATAAGAAGTTCATCGAATACTCCATTTCAGGATTGTCCGAAATGCAGTTGGATTACCTGAAAACCAATTTAAACGAGGATATTGTTGTTAGGGGTGAGGTCATGGTATTGACAATGTATTTTCGTGATGAATTGTATCCTTTCAAAAGCGACGTTGCAAAAATAAGGTTGGACGATTTCATTGCCCGTGAGGAAATAGAGATGAATGTCTTTTTGTCAAGTTTTCTTGAAGATATGTAACATATTTTATACTTTAATGTTTTAAATACGGTTGTATTTTGATTTTTTACCAATTATTTTCAAAGCATTCTAAAAAAAATTTATATGTTCATAATCACTATGTATTAATTGAAAGAGGTTTTTTAAAATGTATCTTGAAAAAAATATTCATGTAATGGATTCATTTGAATTTGAGTATGGAAGAGTGTTGGAGAATGTTGAAGTTGAATATAAGGTTTTCGGCACTCCAAAATATGATGAAGAGGGATTCATTACTAATGCAGTCTTATTTTTTTCTACATTCAATGGAGTCTATTCCTTTTTAAGTGAATCTCATAAGTACATAATGAGCCATGGTAATTTTACTGATGAATTCTATTTTATTGTAGTCAGTCCGTTAGGAACTCCTGGGTCATGTTCTCCTTCATCCACCGGTTTGAATTATGAATTTCCAAGATATACCTACACTGATGGAATAAATTTTTTAAAACAGTTTTTGGCGGAAAAATTTAAAATAAGAAAAATCTTGGGTCTGGTTGGGGAAGGTATTGGAGGTTATGTAGTTTTAACATGGGCATGTGAGTTTCCTGATGAAATGGAATTCATTTTTATTGTAAATTCTGCCGCTAAGGTTTCAGGATACAGATTTATCATTTCAAAAGTTTTGGAGCTTATCATGGATTCAACTGAGGATTATTATACCGATGGGTATAGCATTTCAAAAACTAAGAATATGATTGCAGTAAATGCGCTTCTTTTTGCTCATTCTTCCTCTAAAAAAATATTTAATAATTTAAACAATGATGAAATTACCGCAATATTTGAGGATTTCAATGATGAATGCATCTTCAGGGACATCTATGATTTCAAATTCAGAAATGAATGTTCTATGGAATATGATGTGGTGGATAAACTGGGCAATATTAAGGCCAAATCATTGTTCGTCGGAACCAATGATAACTATTTCAATTTTGAATTGGATATGCTGCCGTTTAAAGAACTGGTTCCAAATTCAATTGTCATAAAACAGGAAGATAAGAAAGAGAATTATTACTTTGAAGAAAAAGATTATGCTCCTGTTGGCGAAGTTGTCATCGCCTTTTTAGAGCAATTTAAAAAATAAGGTGTTAAAGCTAGTTTAACTAGCGTTTAACATATGTTCAACTGCTTTTCTGGATTTGTCAGCGACATCCTTAGGCAATGTGACTTCAGGAGCTTCATTGACAAGTGAATCTCTGATTTTTTCAAGGGTGTGCAGTTTCATTGTTTCACAGATTGCCCCTTCAAGCATAGGATAGAGTTTTTTGCCCGGCACCTCTGAGTTGATTCTTGTAATCATGTCTATTTCGGTTCCGATTACGAATTCCTCCTTGTCGCTTGAAGCAATGTGTCTGAGCATTCCTCCGGTTGACATCACTTCGTCACATGCTTTTTGAACTTCAAGCTTACATTCTGGGTGGCAGATTATCTCAGCGTTAGGATATTCTTTTCTTTTAAGCTCAACGTCTTCAACATGGAATAGTCTGTGGACATAGCAATGGCCGTCCTTTGGAACAGGAATGATTTCCTTGTCGGTCTTTTCTGCAACATAGGTTCCCAGATTTTTATCCGGTCCGAACAATATCTTGTCCTGCGGCAGGCTTTCAGCAATCTTAGCTGCATTTGCGGAGGTACATAATGTGTCTGCGTGCTGCTTTGCCTCAGCAATACTGTTGACGTAAAGAATGACTCCCGCATCAGGATGCTCCTCTTTTGCCTTTAGCAGTTCCTCTTCAGGAAGCATATGTGCCATAGGACATTCTGCCTCAAGTGTGGGAATGATGATTTTCTTATCCGGATTTAGGATAAATGCGGTTTCTGCCATAAAGTCAACTCCGCAGAATATTACCAAATCCTTGTCGTCTATTTCGGAAGCCTTTATGCACAATTCCAGTGAATCGCCTAAAAAATCAGCAATCTCCTGAACTTCTTTAGGCTGGTAGTTGTGTGCAAGGATTATTGCATTTTTCTCTTCTTTTAACTTTAAAATTTCTTCTTGAAGTGAGTTATTCATACTTTCCACCCATTTTCAACATATTTTCTTATTTCATTTGTGATTATTAATTTATATTTGTCTTTGCTATTAAAGTCTTTTACCCAAAATGATACTTTCACTTTACTTTGTTTAAATGATATCTCCTTTGCATAGACATCAGGTTTCGGTTCCTTTAAGATTTCATCATACTCTGAAATCTTTCCTGTGATATAATCCTTAAACTCCTCAATGTCAACATCTAATGCCAACCCAGTCAATATGTCCACCCTATACTTTTCAGGAGCCTTATACTGCAGGTATGGTTCATTTGTCAGGGTTGAATTTGGAATATGGTCCTTAACTCCGATGTCGTCAACAATGATTGTGGACCTGAGTGTGACTCGTTCCACAATTCCCTTTTTGCCTTTGATTTCAAGCGTGTCTCCGACTTTTATGCTTTTTCCAAGAATCAGTACGATTCCGGAAAACAGGTTTGAGATGATATCCTTTGCAGCAAAACTCACTGCAATACCGACAATACCCAAACTCAATAGTGTTCCGGTCAGATTGATTCCAAAGAATTGCAGAATGACCATCAATGCGATAAAGTAGATAATATAATTAATGATGTCTCTGACGAGATAAACTAAGGTCATATCCGTTTTAAATCTTTTCATCTTATTCATTAAAAAGGCAACGACACGTGTAAGTATTGATGCCGCAATAATGATAAGCAGAATATAGATTAAGGTTGTTGTAGGGTCGTCCACTGTTGGAATATTCATGATTTGCCTCGAACAATTTCTTCCATATAATCTTCGGCCAATTCTGTGTTTTCAAAGATTTCCTGGGCTTCCTTTAACATTATCTGAGCGTATTCCTCTCCATATCTTGTGCTTATGTGGGTGATTATCAGTTTTTTGCTGTTTGATTCACGGGCAACAAAAGCCGCATCCTTTGAAGTGGAATGGCCATACTCTTCAGCATTCTGCGCTTCTTTTTGTATGAAAGTTGACTCATGGATGAGCAATGTGCTGTCCCTTGCAAACATGATCATCTCTTCACAGGGACGGGTGTCTCCAGAATAGGTTATCTTAATCCCTTTTCTTGGGGGGCCGAGAACCTGCTCAGGCTTTATGGTTCGCCCATCGATTTCAATCTCCTCTCCATTGTGCAGCTTTCCAAAGGCAGGGCCAACTGGAACTCCCAGCTCAATGGCCTTTTCACGCAAAAACCTTGGCTTTTTCTTTTCTTCAATGGAATAGGCTAATGACGGAACATTGTGCCTTACGCTTTGTGCCCTGATGACATATTCATCTGTTTCTTCAATGATTCCGGTGTCAATTTCAATAAATTCCACAGGATACTCGATTGCACAGTAACCTAAACTGTAAATGGCATCCTTCAATTTGTTCAAACCTCTTGGGCCGTAAACCGTTAATTTTGATTCCCTTCCATTCAGGCTCATGGATTGAAGCAATCCCGGAAGGCCCAATATGTGGTCACCATGAAAATGTGTGATGAACACTTTTGATATTTTCATAGGGCTTACATTGGTAAACAATAATTGCCTTTGTGTCCCTTCACCGCAATCGAACAGGAATACATCCCCAAAAGCCTTGAGTGCAATTGAGGGATGGTTGCGGTCTTTCGAATGGACTGCCGATGAGGTTCCTAAAAATGTTACTTCCATAATCTATCACTTCAATATTAATATAGAATTAATTATATATTCATAATTATATTAAATTTTAGGTGATTTTTTGGATAAGATTATTGAATACATGCTGGCTGAAGATGAAGGATTCGGGGACATTACCTCAAATGCGGTGGTTGAAAAGGACAAGATTGTAAATGCGTCTATCGTATCAAAGGATGAGGGCATTTTGGCAGGAATTGATGTCATTCGTGAATTATTTGAAGAATATGGTGTTGAGATTACTCTCTGTTTGAAGGAGGGAGTCAGAATCTCTAAAAACGACTTGCTTATATTATTCAGGGGTGATGCAAGAACAATATTGCTTCTTGAACGTACCGCACTGAATCTGCTCATGAGGATGAGCGGTGTTGCCAGTGCCGCTGCCGAATATGCCGATTTGGTTCGTGATTACGGCGTAAGGATTGCAGGCACCCGAAAAACATCTCCCGGAATAGCGAAATTTGACAAGTATGCTCTCACTGTCGGCGGCGTTGACACTCATCGCTTCAGTTTGGATGATATGGTTCTCATTAAGGACAATCACATTGCAGTTTGCGGATCTCCATTGGATGCGCTTTTGAAGGCCAAGGAAAACACAAGCTTTTCCAAAAAAATAGAAATAGAAGTTGAAACATTGGACGATGCGGTTGAATGTGTTGAAAACGGTGCGGACATTGTGATGCTTGACAACATGTCCGGAAATGAAGTCAAAAATGTCATTGACGAGCTTGAAAAGCTCAATATCCGTCAGAATTCTCTGATAGAGGTTTCAGGCGGAATCACAAAGGACAATATCATGGATTATGTTGAATATGGCGTCGACATCATTTCAATCGGGGCGCTGACACATTCCTCAAGAAGCCTCAATTTCAGCCTGAGGATAGAGTAGTTGTCATAGCCTCAGCGATAATTTTTCCTTCAGCTCCTCATCGGTCATTTCGGTGATGAATGTTTCATCGCTGCTTATGGCCTTTTCAGCGAGATTCAGCTTGTTTTTGCTCATCTCGTCAATCACTTCTTCAAGGGTTCCCTTTGTGATGAACCTGTATACCATCACATCGCTTTTCTGACCGATCCTGTGGACCCTGTCCGTTGCCTGGTTTTCGATTGCAGGATTCCACCACAGGTCATAATGGATAACGTTCTGTGCGGCCGTCAGGTTCAGTCCGACACCACCTGTCTTGAGTGTGGCAACAAGAATCTTGCAGTCCTTGTTTTCCTGGAAAGTCTCAATCACTTCCGTTCTTTTCTGCTGGGAAAGTGAACCGTGTAAAAAGAGCACCTCGGTTTTCAGCTTTTTGGATACAAGTTTCTTTATGATTTTGCCCATCTGGGCGTATTGGGTGAATATTATCACCTTTTCATCCATATCCCGGATGTTTTCAAGGATTGTAATCAGAAGTTCCATCTTTCCGGATTCCGAAATCTTCGGATTGTCAGAACGCAGGAACTGTGCCGGATGATTGCATGCCTGTTTAAGGCCGGTAATGATGTTTAAGATGATTCCACGTCTTTCAATGCCTGTTTTTCCTTCCAAATCCTCAAATATGCCGTCCATTATCGCATTGTATAACTTGATTTGCTTGTTTGTCAGGCTGCAGTAGATGTCATTGACGATCTTGTCTGGAAGCTCGTCCTTGATGTTGTCATGGGTCTTAAGGCGCCTCATGACAAACGGCTTTGTTATTGTCCTGAACTTTTCCAGCGTCTTTGTCTCTTCAAGCCTCTCGATTCTCATCACGTAGTTCGCCTTGAAGCTGTCCAGTGATGATAGGTATCCCTTGTTTACAAAATCAAATATTGACCAGTAATCAGTCAATTTGTTTTCAATGGGAGTACCTGTAAGGGCAATCTTTGTTTTTGCCTTGACGTTCTTGATTGCCTTTGTCTGCTGGGTATTCGGATTTTTGATGTTTTGAGCCTCATCAATGACGCATATGAACCATGTTTTGTCTAAAAACATGTCCAAATCAAGCCTTATCACTCCATAGGATGTAAGCATTATGTCATATTCCTCAAACGGGAATGTCCTGTTTGACCCGTGATAGATGTAATATGACAGTTCCGGTGTGAACTTTTTGATTTCATTTTCCCAGTTGGATATCAGTGTCGGAGGGACAATGATCAGTGACGGCTCGCTGTCCAGAGGATTTGCCTCCTTGAAATGGAGTATTGCGGTTAAAACCTGGACCGTTTTACCCAGCCCCATGTCATCCGCCAGTATGCATCCGAACTTATATCTGACATTGGAGACAAGCCATGAATAACCTATCTTTTGATAAGGCCTCAGCTCTCCGGTAAATGACTTTGGAACGTCGTAAGCTTTGGTTTCCCCAATCAGTTTCTTGAATTTCCTGAAATCATTCGGGTTTTTCATCTGATTTTTAATTAACTTTTCAGATTCCTTGTCCATAGTCTTATTTTGGTCATTTTAATTAATAAATTTTCAAAATTGAATTTTAAAAATTGAATTTTTTTTTCAAAAAATGAGGATTTCCCTGCTAAAAAACAAAGTTTAATAATAATCTAAAATAAAATATAATAAAGATAGTAAATTTTTATATTTTATTATGGTGATTTAATGGTAAAAATAGCTAAATTGGCTTTGGAAGATGGAACTATTTTAAAAGGTGAAGCATTCGGTTATGAAACCACCAAATTAGGAGAACTCGTTTTTTCCACAGGTATGGGCGGTTACACCGAATCATTGACTGATCCATCTTTTAAAGGAGAAATATTAATGTCCACTTACCCGCTTGAAGGTAATCACGGCGTAAGTGAAGAGTGGTATCAATCTGACAAGATTCAGGTTGAAGGATTTGTTTGTCGTGAAGTTTGCAGTCAGCTTTCAAACTTCGGACCTCAAAAAACATTGGACGAATTTTTAAAAGAGTTTGAAACTCCCGGAATCAGCGGAATCGACACTCGTGATTTGACACTTAAAATCAGAGAAAGAGGTTCACTTAAAGCGGCAATCACAACAGAAGATATAGATGATGACAAGCTCCTGGAAATGGCAAAATCACAGCCAAGCATTGAAGACAGGGATGTTGTGCCTTTGGTTTCCACAAAGGAAATCAAGATATTCAATGAGGATGCAGACAGGAAGGTTGCATTGATTGACTGCGGTGTCAAGAAAAACATCATCAACTCATTTTTGGAACGTGACATCGGAGTCGTATTGTTTCCGTATGACACAGACTACAAGACAGTCCTTGACTATTCTCCGTCAGGACTCATGATTACATCAGGACCTGGAAACCCTGACAGGGTGTCAGAGACCATCGAAACCATGAAAAAGCTATCAAACAGGCTGCCTATTTTCGGTATCTGTATGGGTCAGCAGCTCATTGCCAAATCATTCGGCGCAAGATCATATAAGATGAAATTCGGACACCGTGGGGAAAACCAGCCGGTAAAAGACTTGAACACTGGAAAAGTGTTCATTACTTCACAGAACCACGGTTTCACAATTGACAAGGAATCCCTGAAGGAAACCGATTTGGTATTGACTCAAATCAATCTGAATGACGGCACACCTGAAGGAATTTCCCATAAGGAGCTGCCGCTGCATTGTATACAGTACCACCCTGAAGCGGGACCTGGTCCGAACGATACAAGACACATTTTTGACGAATTTAACCAAATGATGGATGATTATTAATAGGAGGATTACAAATGCCAGTAGATAAAGATATTAAAAAAGTATTGATTATTGGTTCCGGACCTATTCAAATCGGACAAGCAGCAGAATTCGATTATTCTGGTTCACAAGCATGTAAATCACTAAGAGAAGAAGGTATTGAAACAGTGCTCGTCAACAGTAATCCTGCTACAATTCAAACCGACCTGGGAATGGCCGACACTGTTTACACTGAACCGTTGACTCCTGAAGTCGTTGCAAAAATTATTGAAGAAGAGGAAATTGACGCTATTTTACCAACCATGGGTGGACAAACCGGATTGAACATTGCAACAGGACTTGGAGATCTGGGATTGCTTGAAGGAATTAAGGTAATAGGTTCTGACGTTCAGACAATTAAGGATGTGGAGGACCGTGACTTATTTGCAAACCTTATGGAAGAAATCGGAGAGCAAATTCCAAAATGTCACGCTGTTGAAAGCGTAGATGCAGCCCTTGAAGCGGTTGAGGATATCGGATATCCTGTTATCGTAAGGCCTGCTTTCACATTAGGAGGAACCGGTGGGGGAATTGCCCACAACGAGGAGGAACTCATTGAAATCGCAAATCACGGACTTGACATGAGTTTCATCAACCAGGTTCTCATCGACGAATCAGTACTCGGATGGAAGGAAATCGAATTTGAAGTAATGAGGGATAAGGAAGACACCTGTATCATCGTATGTACCATGGAAAACATAGACCCTATGGGAATCCATACAGGAGACAGTGTTGTAGTCGCTCCTATCCAGTGTCTGTGTGATGAAACCATCCAGAAAATGCGTGACGCATCAATCAAGATTATCAGAGCATTGGGAATCCGTGGAGGATGTAACATTCAGTTTGCGCTGAACCCTGAAACCGATGAATACAAGGTCATCGAAGTAAACCCAAGGGTATCAAGAAGCAGTGCGCTTGCATCAAAGGCAACAGGTTACCCAATCGCTAAAATCTCATCAAAAGTCGCATTGGGACTGACTTTGGATGAAATCAAAAACGACATCACAAAGGAAACCCCTGCATCATTCGAGCCTGCTATCGATTATGTTGTTATCAAAATCCCAAGATGGCCGTTTGACAAGTTCAAGGGAATCAGCCGTGAAGTTGGAGTTCAGATGAAGGCAACCGGAGAGGTAATGGCTATCGGAAGAACCTTTGAAGAGGCATTCCAGAAAGCGTTAAGGTCACTTGACATGGGATTCGACGGATTTGAATATGTCGAATGGAGTGAGGAGGACCTTGCTCATCCGACTGATCTCATCTACTTCCAGATTTATTCAGCAATAAAGGACGGAATGGATATCGACAAGATTCGTGAACTCACCAAAATCGACAATTTCTTCCTCTACAAAATCAAAAACATCGTAGAGTTTGAAAACGACATTACAGCTGAAAAGCTTGACGATGAGGAATACCTGAGAAAGGCAAAACAGATGGGATGCTCAAACAAGCGTCTGGCGGAACTGTCCGGCCAGACTGAAGAGTATATCAAAAACCTGCTTACCAGATACAACATCAAACAGTCCTACAAGATGGTGGACACCTGCGCTGCAGAGTTTGAGGCAAAAACCCCATACTACTACAGCAGCTATGATGAGGGTAACGAGCTGACTTCAACAACAAAGAAAAAAGTGGTTATTCTTGGTGCAGGACCTATCAGAATCGGACAGGGTATAGAATTCGATTACTGTTGTGTACACTCCTCCTTGGCATTAAAAGAAGAGGGAATAGAAACAATCCTAATCAACAACAACCCTGAAACCGTAAGTACAGATTATGACATTTCAGACAAGCTGTTCTTTGAACCGTTGACCTATGAGGATGTGATGGGAGTAATCGAACAGGAAAAACCTGACGGTGTCATCGTGCAGTTCGGAGGACAGACCTCAATCAACCTTGCCGTGCCGCTTGCAAATGCCGGCGTCAAGATATGGGGAACACCATACGACAGTATCGACAGAGTAGAAGACAGGGAACTCTTTGCAGAGCTTCTTGAAAAACTTCACATTCATCAGGCACCATACGGAACAGCAAATTCATTCGAAGAGGCAAAAGAGATTGCAGAAAGAATCACATTCCCTGTCCTTGTACGTCCGTCATATGTTATCGGGGGAAGGGCAATGGAAATCGTTTATGACATGAACGAGCTTGAGGAATATATGAAAGAGGCAGTTAAGGTCTCACCTGACCACCCTATCCTTGTGGACAAGTTCCTTGAAGATGCCATCGAGCTTGATGTGGACCTGTTATGCGACGGTGAGGATGTATTCATTGCAGGAATCATGGAACACATCGAGGAAGCAGGTGTTCATTCAGGAGATTCAGCATGCGTGATACCTCCTCAGACAATTCCGGAACATATCCTCAACACAATCCGTGAGCATTCAACCAAGCTGGCCTTGGAATTGGACGTCAAAGGTTTGATGAACATTCAGTATGCTGTCAAGCTTGATGAGGAAATGGTATACATCATCGAGGCAAACCCTCGTGCAAGTAGGACAGTTCCGTTTGTGAGCAAAGCCATCGGTGTGCCATTGGCAAAAGTTGCAACATGGATCATGAACGGTGCCAAATTAAGGGACTTCGGACTTGAAAAGGAAATCAAGATAGGTCACGTGGCTGTAAAGGAATCAGTATTCCCATTCCTGAAACTTCCTGAATCCGATACAGTGCTTGGACCTGAAATGAAATCAACCGGTGAAAGCATAGGTATAGATGACAGCTTTGGAATGGCATTCTACAAGTCACAGCTTTCAGCAAACATGGAACTTCCTAAGGAGGGTAAGATTTTCATCAGCGTCAAGGAAGCCGACAAGAAGAAAATCAGGCCAATCGCTGAAAAGGCTGCCAATTTAGGATTTGATATTGTGGCAACTGCAGGTACCGGTGATGCAACAGGTCTTGATTCAGTTGAAAAAATCCTGAAAGTGTCACAGGGATCTCCTAACATCAGGGACGCAATTCTAAACAATGAAATCGACCTGATTATCAACACCTCTGAAGGTAAGCAATCCGCCAAGGACGGTTATATCATCAGACGTTTGGCCATTGAGTTAGGTATACCTTACGTTACCACTTTGGCAGGAGCAAGAGCAGTCTTGAATGCTATTGAAGCTGTTCAGAATAATGAAATCAATGTAAAATCCTTAAATGAATATGTTGATGGAGAATAATTATTCTCTATCCTTTTTTTAATTATTATACAAATAATCCTTAATGTTAATACCGCATGAAGGACATTCCTCTTCACCGATTTTAAGCCTGCTTTTACACTTGGGACAGAAGTTGAGCTGAACCTTATACTCTTTGCTTTGATCAATGACTGCGTTGACCTCAATTCTTTCGGTGATGTTGCTTTTCAGGACACTCAGGTCCCAGTCACTGTCCATCAAAAGCTTCTTATAATAGAATGCTTCAGTCATTGTGTCGTAATGACCTATGATGTCGTCGCCTTTTTTAATGTAGAATTTCCTTATCTTGTGGTCAAAAAGGATTTCCCCTTCCCTTTCCTTTTTATTGAATTTTGTTCCCTTGATTCTGCCTTTTGGGCGTTTTTCGGGAAAAGGAGGCAATTCCATATTTTCATACTTGTTTTCAAGGTCGCATTCGACAAGCAGGTCATAATCGAAATTACAAAAAAACAGCGCATCCCTTTCATATAATGCATCGGATAATTTTCTGAACTCTCCATAATCCTTATTGTTGTATTTGACCCGGTATACGTTGCCGGTTTTAACAATATTCCTGTAAAAGTATCTTATTTCCTGGGAGTTAATAGAAATCACCTTGATGGTTTAAAAAAGAGATTATCGAATTTTAACGATATCTAGTTTATATTATTGTTTTTCAAATTTAATAAATTTATGGAATACAAAAATACTTTAATAAAAAAAATTAGATTTTACTTTAATGTTTACTGTATCAAATGGAATTATATTGAAAGGCCAGGATTTGACTCCAGTCCGTGAAAATATCGTTGTGGACAATGGGAAAATCATTGAGATTGCAAAGGATGCAAAAGAGGGCAAAATCATAGATGTAGATGGTGCCGTCGTATGCCCGTCATTTATCAACGGCCATGTTCACATTGGTGACTCCATAATCAAGGATGAGGGTTATAGCCTTACATTGGCTGAAATGGTTAAGCCTCCAAATGGCGTCAAGCATGTTGCCCTTGCAAATGCCGAAGATGATGATCTAATCGATGCCATGAGGCAATCCATGCAGGACATGATTGACTCCGGAACAACCCATTTCATTGATTACAGGGAAGGCGGAATCAGGGGCGTCAAGCTTTTGATGAAGGCTTCAGAGGGCCTTCCAATCAAACCAATAATTCTTGGCCGTGACGACAGCTTCTATGGCGATGATCCCGATTTGGGAAAGGTTAAAAAAGCCATCCAGAAACTTCTGAAAATTGCCGATGGAATCGCTCCGAGCGGATTCGGTGAAATAACTCCTGAAGTTGCCCGTCTAATCTCTGAGGAATGCAGCAAACAGGGCAAAATCTCATCAATTCATGTGGCGGAATCAGAATCCAATCAGATTGAGTCATTAAACAATGATAGGCTGACTGAAATCGCCAAGGGCGTTAAGAGCAATTTCGACCAGCTTGTCCACCTGACAAATCCGAAATCCAATGATTTGGAACTTGTATCCAGGTCAGGTCAGAATGTTGTGGTCTGTCCAAGGGCAAATGCGACATTAAACGTCGGTGTGGCTCCTTTAAGTAAAATGCTTGGGTTGGGAATAAGGCCATTGCTTGGAAGCGACAATGTGATGCTCAACTCACCGGACATGTTCAGGGAATTGGAATTTACCATAAAGCTGATGTCCGTTTATCATAAAAATTATATCGACCCTAAAGAATTGGTTAAAATGGCAACAACCAATATCTGCGGATTTGAAATCAACAGTGTTGTCGAAAAGCAGGTAATTTCAGAGGATAGTTTTGCCGAGTTCAATGTTTTAAAATCTTTTTCTAAAAATCCATACCTTAATATATGCAATCGTGTAGAAACGAAAAATATATTATATACCATTAACAAAAAGATAAATGTATAATATCATGGATATGAATCCATATATTATGGGAGATGTTAATGATGTATAAAAAGATATTGGTTCCTACAGACGGTTCAGAATTCGCAAAGAAAGCTGGGAAACATGCGTTATTCCTATCAAAGGTTAGTGGGGCTGAAATAGTTGCTGTGAGTGTCACAGAAAATAATTTTGTTAACGGACTTCCATTGGATGATGAGATATACCAGTTAAACCAAATCTTAAAGGAAAGATCAGAAGAAAATCTCAAGGAATTTGATGAATTAAATGATGATGATTTAAAGATTACTCATGTAATCAGGGAAGGGTCACCTGCTAGAGTCATTTTAGAGGTTGCCCAGGAAGAGGATATTGACCTGATTGTAATGGGTAGTTCTGGTAAATCTGGCTTCGATAGATTTATTATGGGTAGTGTGGCAGATAAGGTTGTAAATTCAGCAAAATGCGCAGTACTTGTTGTCCATTAAAATTATAATTATTATTGTATTTTATAAAAGGTGTTTTTATGTTAGTTAAAAGAACAATGTCTAAAAATGTAGTTAGCGTTTCCGTTCCAGGAAACCGGGAAAAAGTTTTAGACTTAATGAGAAAAGAAAACAAGGCAGTACTTCCTGTAGTTAAAGAGGATACTGATATTTTAGTAGGACTAGTAACTCGTTCTGATTTAATTAATAATCCTGATGAAGAACAAATTGCAATGTTAATGACCAGAGAGTTAATCACCGTCAAACCTGGTGACGATGTAGTTGATGCTGCTCGCGTTATGATGGAAAATAATGTTAGAAGAGTTCCTGTTGTAAATGATGATGGTGAATTAGTGGGCATTATCACTTCATTCGATTTAGTGTCTAAAGCTTTAACCAAAATTGAAGTACACGATGCTGTTGAAAATTATATGATTACTACCGTTCCGACAACCTGGGAAAAAGCTCCTTTGAATGTCGCTTTTGAAACCATGAATCAGTTCGGACTGAAATCAATTCTGGCACTTGACGACGATGCCAAATTGTCAGGTATCCTGACTGAAACCGATTTCATTTCTGAAATTGAAATTATCTCTGAGAGAAGCGAACACAGTTCCACCGTTGGAACCGAAGGTGACAAATGGTCCTGGGACAGTACTTCAGTATTGTACATTGAGAAAAACAGTTTAAAATTCGCTGACAAGACTGTTGCTGATGTTGCTGTAAGCAATGTTGAAGTGGCCAATTCCAAAACTAAAGTTTCCGACTGTGCTAAAAAAATGAAATCCCTAAACATTGAGCAAATTCCTGTAATCGGTGTTGAAGGAGATTTGGTCGGTCTTGTAAGGGCCAGTGATTTAATCAAAGCATTAGTTAAAAACGAATAGTGGTATAATGGCTGTTAGTCCAGTATTGGTCATCAAAGCAGATGAAAGTACTGTTGGCGTTCGTGCAAGATTGTATGATGATTATTCTGAACATGAAATAGTATTGAACTCTGTAATTACTTATTGGTGGGCTAATGACTTGCCTCCTGCCATAAAATTTTTAGAGCTTTTCGATTCGGTCATCAAAAGGACAATCAATGAAATATTGCCTCACAAGACATTGAACCTGAAATATGAGGTTAAGGCAAACCAGGTTTTGGAGAAGGCTTCTGAAATTGAAGTCAATCTGATTTCTGTCATTGCAGATGATGTCGGATTTAAGATTGAGGGTTGTTCATTTTCTTTGAGTGGAATCCGCAAAGTCGAAAGTGATTTTGAGGCCAATGAATTTTCAACAAGTTTTGATCATGTTATCGAAACTCCGGACATTGTCCTGAAAAAGTATCGTGAAATGAATGAAAAATAATTCATTTCCCATTATCTATTTTTCTTTTAGCATTTTAATTTTGTGATGAATTTAAAGTAAAGTTTCATCAACATTATCATTTTAATTAATCATGATTTCATTTTAGTTAATCATTCAATAAATTTCCGTTAAAAAGAGTTTTGTAATGTGGATGATGCTAGTTAGTTTCATCAATTTCTTTTTTGATTACTTTAAGAAGGTCTTTTGCATCTTCCTTTTTAATGTCAGGTGATGTTCTGATGAAATCAATCAGCTCCGATTTTTTATCATCGTCCAATTCGGATTCTCTTAATGTTTGCGAATAGTTTCTTTTGGGATAGAATGTCTTTTTGGCAATCTTAAGCAGTTCGTCCCTTTCATCTTCAGTAATGATGTTTTCCTCAGCAGCATTGGTAAAGACATACTTCATATTAATCAGCGGAACGGACAGTGCTTCAAGGGTCTCGCTGTCAAGCATCACTGCCACGTCATCGTCGGAGTCAACCTCTCCTGTGGCATATTGGGTATAGACATATCCCACTCCAACCATTCCTAATGTGTCAAGTTCGGATGCCCTTAATGCACCCATGCTTGAAGCGCCGTATACCTTAACGCCGCTTTTCATCACGTTGAGTATTTCCTTGTGTCCCACAGCGGAGCTCTGGTGAAACACTCCATCAATTATTGCGATGATGTTCGGACGCTCTTTCAGGGCAGGTCCCAAATCTCCTCTCTGAATAGGCCTTTTATAAATCACTTCCACATCCTCGGTGGAATCGAGAATTTCTTTTGCCTCGTCAAAGGGAAGTGACAGGCCGGTATAAACTATTATCTTAACCATTTTATCATACTTTCAAAAATCTGTATCCTGCCCTTGATGGGTCAAGTGCGAAAAGCTCCATTTCAGGAATTATGACACGAACAACACTGACATCAAGCTCCGGACGGGTCAAATCGTGATATAGGATCTTGTCGATATCATTACCAATCAATTCCTCTTTTACAATTTCCAGATCCTTTGTGATTGATGTTGTTGACTTGTTTTCAATGCTTGAAAGGGATATCTTTTCATCTTCGTCCCTGAAGTAGTATTTGTTGATGCGTTTCATGCGCTCATATCCTGCCTCACGGGCAAAGTCTGCTCTGACTGTGTCTTCACGGGCACCGTTGATTTGTGTCGCTCTGCTCTGGGCCACTTCAGTCAATGCCCTCAGGATTGCAACTTCCGGATCAAGATGTGTTCCCATTCCCAGGGTTAAAAGACCCGCATCCCGTGTGACTGTATCGTCTGCTGATGCGGCGATTGTCGGAACATTGATGTCTGCTGTAAAGTCCATCAGCTTGATTTTAATGCCTTCTGATTCGAACTTGTCGATTGTCTCATTGACAATGTCGCTTTCAATGCTTGCTGAATCAATTTGGGCATAGTTCTTGTGTGTAAGCTCAAATATGCTCCATGCATCACGTTCAATCACTTCAAATATTCCATGCAGGATTGCTTCCTCCAGAACATTTCCTGATGCAAGGCCATTGGTATTTGACTTGAAGAGGCTTTCACAATCGTTTCCATGGATATAAGGATGGTAAATCGCATTTGTCGGGATGAAATATTCCTTATCTGAAATTATGTCTTTTGCAGTGCTCCATTCCAGCTTCATGGAATCCAGATTCTGCTTTTTAAAATCCTTCGGCAGATTCAGGGATTCGGGATTTATGAACTCTCCCAATTCGGAAATCTCCTCCACTGTGGCGATTTTAGTTTCATCGCTGTCCTGCCTTTCAGCGGAATACCTTTCAAAGCCTTCCATCATTGCAGATGCTCTTGCGTGGTCTTTGGCAATTCCCTTTCCACCGTAAATGCTCACTGCACCATCTTCTGCGGTTGGCCTGATTGCGGTATAGATTGGAAGGCCTATTCTGTCCAGGTCTGTAATGTCTGCAATACGTGTGATTCCGGCTGTCTTCAGCTTGTCCTCATTGTTTTCAATGGTCTTTTCGGGAGCGATTACTCTGTGTGTTCCTTTGAAGTATGTCAATTCATCGGTCATGCTATTCCCATAATAATTCTTACGATATTCTCAAAGCCTATTGTCATGGATGCTGCAGTAAGTGCTGCTGCGATAGCTATTGTGACAATCCAGATTCCCACATTCCATCTCAGAACTTTGGATCCGTCAAGGTTTCCAATAGGAAGCAGGTTGAACACTGCCAAAAAGCTGTTGACTGAATAGCCCACCAGACAGACGGTAAATATTATTACTGCAGTCTGTGAGGTAAATGCGGAGCGATAGACCGCAATTCCGATTGCCAGAAATATCAATGTGAGGATGATATTGACAACAGGTCCTGCAATTGAGATTTTACCGTTTATCTCATCGGTCATGTGGTTTGCGTAGGTATATACTGCACCTGGTGCCGCAAATACAAAACCGAAAAATGAGGTTATAAGTGCAAATATCAATCCTTGAGGCCATAATTTGAATTCTGCCCAGTATCCGTATTTCATTGACACAAGCTTATGTCCAAGCTCGTGGAGGATGAAACCGGTACCGACGCCGACCATAATGTATGGAAGGATGGTCAATATTGCATTCATGTTTCTTCCGGCATTTGCAATTGCAAAACACAGTGAAATTACGATAAATGCAATTATTAAATCTCTCACTTCACTACTTGTAAACTTAATCATAATGTTAAAATATCTAATTTTATATATAAAGTTTTTTCTAATATTAACTATGGAATCACATGTTGACAATATATTAAATGATTTGAGAAAGGATGATTTTCAGGCATATATGCTTACTCAGTTTACAAATGTCGAATACATCTCAGGCTACAGGCCAACAAGCTTTGCATTCTTGATAATAAAGGAGGATCCGATTATTTATGCCTCCAAGATGGATATGGAATTGGCAGGCAATGACTCTTCAGTTGAAGTCAGGGAATATGAATCCTTTGATGTGATGATTGGGGAATTGAAAAGCGAAGGCATTAGGAATATGGCCATTGAACCTACATTGCCCTTCAGCACATATGTCAAATTCAGGGACGATTTCAAAATCGATTCCAGAACTTACGTTGACAAGCAAAGAATGATCAAGACCCCGGATGAAATCGCAAGGATTTCAAAGGCAACCGAAATTGCTCAAAAATCTTTCCTTCAATTGGATATATTGAATAATGGGGGCAGCGAAAAGGAGGTGGCCTTTGACCTTGTCCGTCTGATGATTGAAAATGGTGCGGATAAGGAATCATTCGACACCATTGTGACAAGCGGATCCAATTCAAGCTTGCCTCATGCAATTCCTCAGGCCAAAAGTCTGGACCAGCCAATCCTGATAGATTGGGGAGCTGTTTTTGAGGGGTACTGTTCAGACAACACCCGTACAATGGTTTATACTGAAGGCCAACAGGAAATCTGGGATATTGTGGCCGAAGCGCATGACAAAGCCATTAAGGCAGCAAAACCGGGCATCAAATGCTGTGAAGTGGATAAGGTCGCAAGGGACATCATTTCCGATTATGGTTACGGCGATAAATTCATACACTCAACAGGCCATAGTTTGGGCCTTGACATTCATGAAACCCCCGGTTTTTCAACACGTGATGAAACCGTAATCGAAAAAGGCATGGTGATAACTGTGGAGCCGGGAATATATCTTGAGGGGGAATTTGGAGTTCGCCTTGAAGATACAATTGAAATTAACCGTAAGGGTAAAGTAATCGGCGATTTGCCTTTGGATATTTCCTAATATAGCTCATCAACATCATATTCGACCAAATCGGATACATTGTAATGGCTTGCAATTCCTATTTTGTAGTTTTTGATGTTGAAGAGATTAAATTTCAAATTTTCCTCATCGTTTTTTAGTCTGATTTCATCTTCAATTATTATTTCAAAGCTGTTTAAATTCAGGTTCATTCCAAGGCCGGTGTATTTCATATAGCTTTCCTTTAAAACCCAGTATTTGAAGAACTCATCCGCCGGATTGGCGGAATTCATTATGCTTTCATATTCGCTGTTGTAGAAGTAGTGCTCGGCAATGCTTAAGTCAATTTCGGGGTCATTGTATTCAATGTCTGCCCCAACTTCCATATCGGACAGGGCGCATAGGACCATCCTGCCGGAATGGCTCATGTTAAAGTGGATGCTCTCAATGTTGGATATGTAGGCCTTGCCATATTTTGCGGTCTTGAAAATTGGGTCTGTTACATTTTCTTCGGATAACAGTTTTTTTAATAGAAGATATGCTCCGGCACTCTGTTTTTTGTCTTTCTCAAATCGGTAAAAATCAATCTTTTCCTGACGATTTTTTGAAACTAGCCCGTAAGCTTTTTTCAAATTCAGGTTTTCCACATTGCAGTAGGCTAATTTAATCATTTTATCTTCAAATTCAATAATGTCATGTCATCGAACTGTTCGGCATCTCCGGTAAAGCCACGGATATCATTTAATAGAGGGCCAACCGGATCGTCATCACTTTCAAATCCATTCAGGAAGTTTAAAATTCCGTCTTCACCGTACATTTTGCCGTCAATGTTGTTTGCATCGGTTATTCCGTCTGTGTATAATACCAATTCCTCAGTTAATGTCATTTCCTCTGTAACATAGTCAAAGTCTTCCATTATTCCAATCACAATTCCGGAATCGATATTTGCAAATTTAAATTTACCATTCTCTTTTATTAATGGTGGATTATGTCCTGCATTGGAAAATATCAATTTGTTGGTTGATTTGTTATATATTCCTAGCCATAACGTGACAAACATTGCCTCGGAATTGTTCTCACATAGCTGATTGTTCAGCAGGTATAGGACTTTTGCAGGGTCAGGGTTATTCGTAAGGAGTTGTTTTATCATTACTTGACTTATCATTGCAAGAATTGCTGCGGGAACACCTTTGCCTGACACGTCACCTATGACAACGGCTAAATGATTTTCATCCAAAATATAGTAATCAAAAAAGTCTCCTCCAACTTCCTTGGCCGGCTTGGAATATCCGTTTACAATGAAGTCATCGGTTTCAATAACTTCTGTCGGCAGATTTTCAGCCTGAATTTTTGTTGCAATGTCCAGTTCGGCTTCAATTCGCTTTTGCTCACCTTCAATTCTGCGGATATTTTCAATATAGTGATTATTGGAATTGATCAGGTGAGTATATGACCTGGCGAGCGTTCCGATTTCACTATTCTCATTGACATATTTGGAATAGACATTCAGCAATCCTTCAGCTTCGATTTTTTCGTTTTCGCCAACAATGAATGATTCAATTTCAGAAAATGATGAAATGGGCTGAATCACTTTGGTTTCAATATATCTTAAAATAATGATGCATGGAATGAAGAACAGTATTAGGGATATGTCGGTTATTATGAGTGTAGGCATCAGCACCAGATATTGGTTTATATTCGGTAGGGATTCTAAATACGAATAATTTAAAATGGAAACCAACACTCCGAAACTGGCTATTATCAATGTCAGTATAAGGAAATTGTTCAGAATCTTTTCTGTCATTGTGTTTTCAGCATTCGGTTGCACTTCATGCTCAATGGGTCTTGTCAGATAAGCAAATAATAAAATCTGCATTATCAATAGATTTACAATTAGAATAGTCTCGTTCTGGCTTATGAGAAGGGTTATTGATGAAATAACTGTCATGAGCAGCAATAACCGTATTAACAGCCAGTACAATTTTTTATTGACTGGTGTTTTTGATGCTTTCGGAACCTCAATGAAATCGAATTTTTTAGAAAGCCAGATGACCAGCACTCCGAAGATAAATCCGATGTTGATAAAGTTCATGAAATATGATACGAAATGGTATTCGTCCAATACTGTGGTGTAGAAAATACCTATCAGTGTTGCATGGGTGGATGAATAAATAAGTGTGCATATCACCAGACTTGATAAAAACAGCAGAAGGTGGTAAATGTTATCCAATCTGGGTTTTGTGACTTTGTCTGTTTTAAAACCGGAGTACCAAAGTTTGTATGCCAAATATGAAACTCCAAAACTGATAATTGCTGAAGGCAATATTTCTACAGGTCCATAGCCACTCACTAAATCTATAACTATATTTCCTAATACTGCACCTAACGCGCCGTATGGTCCAAACGCCAATCCCAGAACAAATAAAAATCCGACATGAGGATTTTCAAATCCAAATCCAGAGAATGGGCATAGTAAAATATTTATCACTATGATTGTTATAAATGATATTGCCACTTTGGCCGGTTTAGATTTCATCATTCCACGTTTTTAATAATTATAAGATGATTTTCATCATTTTCATATTTGTATTCAAGTTCGTCAGCCAGTTCCTTGGTTAAAAAGATTCCAAGCCCTCCAATTTCGGCTTCTTCAATATTTTTTGGAGTTTTAGGACTTTCCTTTAAAAGAGGATTAAATTCAATGCCATTGTCAATAAACTCCACAGTTAGCGTTGGAGTTTCATATTCCACATTGACAGTTATATAATCAGTATTTGAATAATTGACGATGTTGGCGAATATCTCTTCAACAATTAAATTGACTTGAAGGTTTTCTTCTTGAAGTTCATTTGAAATGAACTCGTTTAAGGTATATAATTCCTGTATTTCTGGTTTTAGTGTTATTGAATTCATGCTATCTTTAAAATCTTGTCAAGACAGGATATCCCAAAAATTTCACCAATGGTATTATTAACATTTTTGATTGAAAATGGGATATCCTCGTTTTTTAATTTCTTATGTGCTACAATCAGAACTCTAAGTCCTGCACTTGAAATATAATTTACATGGGTAAAATCCATTGTTAATGAATCAAAATTACCGAATTCTTCATCAATTGCATTTTCAAGGTCTTTTGAGGTGATTGTATCAATGCGCCCTTCAACGGATAATGTCAGTTCCTTTTGATTATACTTTTTTGTGATATCCATTTTAATCACATTAAAAAACATTTGCTGAATAAAGTATTGAATATTATAATATTAAAATATGTTGATTTTTTTTTCGTTATTTCGGGATTTTAAAGTTGGTTTAATTTAAAAATATAAATAATATAGATAAAAAAAGTATATTGTATAACATTATTTGTAATCTTTTATGAAAATGTGAGAAAATTAAATAATATAAAAGGTGATTAAATGGCAAATAAATATTTGGCGGCGATTTTATCGTTTTTCATTCCGGGATTGGGTCAGGTTTATGCAAGAAACATTAAAAAAGGAATTATTTATTTCCTTGTTGCATTTGTTTCACTAGCGATAATTGGAAATTTTTTTGTTGATTCGATTTTAAATTCATTCTATTATATCATTGATATTCTCATCAGCATTTATGCCGCTTATGACGCTTATCTGATTGCTAAAGATTAATTTTGGAGAGGATTATGTCTGATAATAAGTCATTCATGGCAAAAATGGAAGAGGCTATCTTAAGACATACTAAACCTGGATATATGGATTCAAAGGAAGAGGTTGATAATTTTTTAAGAAATAATCCTGATCAAAAACCTCCTAAAGGCATCTTTAAAATGTCTGACTCTCAACTCTACACTTTTGGAAATGAAAATGCCAAAAACACCATCATATTCATGCATGGCGGTGCTTATGTCAATGAGATAAACTATCAGCATTTATTGTATTGCCGTAAGCTGTCTCGAAAATTGGACGCTTATGTCATAGCTCCCGTTTATCCGCTGGCTCCCAGGCATAATGCAATGGAAACCTATGGTATGATGACTGAAATATACAAAACCCTAAATCATGAAAATCTGATATTGATGGGCGATTCTGCAGGAGGAGGATTTGTCCTTTCCTTTGCACAATACTTGAAAACCGTTGGACTTCCTCAGCCAAGCAGGATAATTGCCTTTTCCCCGTGGGTTGACATTTCAATGAGCAATTTGCCTTATGATAGTGAAAATGATCCGATTTTGGGTGATGTTGGCCTTCGTGAAATCGGAAAGTCCTGGGCGGGGGATTTGGATACGAAGGATTACAGGGTAAGTCCTCTTTACGGCGATTTGGAAGGTCAGGCTCAAACGCTGATTTTTGCAGGAACTTCCGAGATATTCTACAAGGACATTAAACTGTATGTGGAAAAGCTTAAGATGAGCAATGTTGATGTAAAATTCATTGAAGGCAAAGGATTATTTCATATTTATCCGTTATTCCCATCATCTGAAGCAAAAAAAGCATTTAAAGAAATAGAAGAGATAATTGATTAATTATCTCATATACAATATATATTTTCCAAATTTAGGGATTCTATAGATAATCACGACAGCAATGTAACTGAATATTATCAGTAAAATCCAAAGAATTATTGCCTTAACAGGTTCTGTGTATGGTAGTTTAACGACAAGTGGAAGCAAAGGCAGTCTAAACAGGTTGTGCACTAAAAACACTGCAAATGAATATTTTGATAAAAAGGTAACTATTGGGTAGGCTCTGACTTTGCCCATTCTGGAACACAGTTCAAACAATGCAAATGAACCGGTTAGAATGAATGGGAATTCGTACCATAAATGGAAGTCATATCCTTTTGTAAATGCATAGTATTGGAAGAATAGACATATCATGAATGAGATGAGAGCTATCAATCCTAATTTTATGCTGTCATAGTGCTTAAATTGTCCTTTTTTAACTAAATATCCTAAAATAATATATATTCCATAAATTCCGCCACTGAATCCGAGGCAGTACTGGATATTGACATTTTCAATTCCGTGCATGGACAATACGATAGTGATGAATGGAAGCAGGAACGCCAAAAGTGAAAATACGATTGTGGCCTGCCAGATTGTATCGCTGCTGAATCTTTCAAGGGCATTTGAAACAAATGGCATTGAAAGATACATTCCGATAATCATTGGCATATACCACATGTGGCTGAAAAATAGGTTTCCGGCTTCACTTATGTTAACCTGAGCACTTCCAACCGTAATGAACTGCAGGCTGATTGCATAAATCGCAGCCCAGATGACTGTAACGATGATTAAACCCTTACAGTTTTTATTCCAAAAATTACGAACACGGTCATCGTCGTATGATCTATCAAGTAACAGGTAACCTGTAATCATTAAAAAGAATGGAACTCCAATACGTCCGATAAATAGGGATGCGAAATTGAATATTCTTGAGAATGTTGTGTAATACATTATTGAATCTGATGAGATGATATAAATCCCGTCTGTAGCGTGAATGTATAGAACAGTCAGTATCGCTATTGCACGTACCAAATCAATCCATTCTACTCTAGTCTTTCCCATTAATTTTTCTCCATGTTTTCTATCTGGTCAGGCAAGCCTTCCTGTGAATCGGAAGTTGCCTGTAAAATGAAATTAATGCTCCTGCCGATATGGGAAGCGGCATGGTTCATATTCCATCATATCGCAGATTATTCTTTGTATTAATATATTATTTTTTAAAAGTATATATAATTGACTTAATTTTAAATAAATCATTCAAGGAATTGCAGGATTTGTAAACGGTCATTTTATCATATTCATTGGTGCTGAATTTGATATCACTGGTAAATTATTTATAGTAATCTTTTTAAATAAGATATTAATAACTAATTTTTTTTTAGTTTATTGAACAAGTAATTAATTGATTTAGGAGGGATGCTTATTAAATCTAAAGTTATTTTTACGATACTGATCATATTTGTTCTAATCGGTTTAGCATCTGTAAATGCTGCAGATTTCAATCAGACTGATAAGGCAATATTGGAAAATGACCAGGGTACAAGTGAAATTAGCAATTTCACAGATTTAAATGACGAAATCAGTAAAATTCCTGTTGGGGAAAATTTTACACTAAAGAAAGATTATGCATATGATTCCAGCGATTCTGCGTACAAGGGTGGAATCCAAATTACAAAGGATAATATTGTGATTGACGGTGACGGCCACACAATTGACGGTGCAGGACAGGCCCGCATATTCAATATAACCTCAAACAATGTCACTTTAAAAAACATTAAATTTTTAAACGGATATTCTGCCGACAACGGTGGAGCAATATGCGCTTATGGTAGTTTAAACATACTGGGTTGTGAATTTATCAATAACACTGCTGCAGGACAGGGTGGTGCGATATATGTTGGAATCCCAGTTTCAGATTGCAAATTCAATTCCACATTCATTAATAATACTGCAAAACAGGGTGGAGCAATATTTTTCAACAATGAAACTGATAACCTTGTAATTAATGGATATTTTGAGGATAATGAAGCTCAAAGAATTGGTGGAGCATTATGTTTCCAGGCCAAATCTTTAAATAACATAATTTCCGCTGAATTTTATAATAATAGGGCAGGTCTCGATGCCAGTGGTGGAGCAATATTTTTCCGCAATATTGCTGAAAATAATCGATTTAAAAGTGTTTTCAGAGGAAACCGTGCAGGTTATGGTGGAGCAATCTTCTTTTCAAATAAGGCAATAAATAATAGATTCGATTGTGATTTCAGTTTTAATGTGGCCAATTCCTGTGGAGGAGCAATGTTTTTCTACAGCGCTACAGACAACAATAATTTCACAGGCCGTTTCATCAACAACTCCGCTTTCGGACTACTTGATCCTGTTAACGGTAATGGCGGTGCGATAACCTTCAAGGGTGTATCAAGTAACAGCATGTTTACATGTGACTTCATTAACAACACTGCTAACAAAACAGGAGGGGGTGTAAACTACAGGGAGACTCCACATAACATCACATTCAACTGCAGTTTCATTAACAATACAGCCGAATATGGTGGCGGAGTTAATTTCTTTGAAAGCATGGACAATGTTGTATTCAATAGTAGTGAATTTGTAGGCAATAGCGCTGTTTATGGTGGTGCAATAGCTTTTAAAAACGGATTTGTTGAAAATGCCACATTTGTCGCTAACACTGCTGTCCAGCATGGTGGTGCGATATATGTTGGAGGTCCTATTTCAGATTGCAGATTCAATGCTACATTCATTGATAATGCTGCATATAGGGGTGGAGCAATATTCTTCAACAATGAAACTGATAATGTCATAATTAATGGATATTTTGAAGGCAATGTTGCTGAAAGAATTGGTGGAGCATTATGTTTCCAAAATAAGTCTTCAAATAACATAATTTCTGCTGAATTTTATAATAATAGGGCAATTGGTGCCAGTGGTGGAGCAATATTTTTCCGTAACGCTGCTGAAGGCAATCAATTTGAAAGTATTTTCACAGGTAACTATGCTCATCAAGGTGGAGCAATTTTCTTTTACAATAAGGCAACCAATAACAAATTCAATTGTAGTTTCAGCTCTAATGTAGCTAATATATCTGGAGGAGCAATTGTTTTCTTTGGCACTACTGATGGCAATAATTTCACAGGTTCTTTTGTCAATAACTCTGCTCTGGGACATGATCCTGAAATTGATACTAACGGTAACGGTGGGGCGATAACCTTCACTGATGTGTCAAGCAATTGCGTATTCGCCTGTGATTTTGTTAACAACACTGCTAATCAACGTGGTGGTGCAGTAAACTATAAGAAAACTCCACATGACATTACATTTAACGGTAATTTCATCACCAATAATGCAAGCTATGGTGGTGCACTTGTTTTCTTTGAAAGCATTGATAATTTGGTCTTTAATGGTGAATTCAATGGTAACTTTGCTGAGTATGGTGGTGCGATAGCTGCTGTTGAGGGTGTCATTGAAAATGCCACATTCAAAAATAATCATGCTGAATGTGGAGGAGCAATTTATTTCATTGAAAAAGGAGTTGTCATTAACTCCAATTTCACAAACAATTCCGCTTATGGTCCTGCTGGTCTTGTTACTATTTATGGAGGTGCAATTCTCTTTGAAAGTAATGGAACTGTAATTGGCTCTAATTTTGTAAACAATACTGCCACATATGAAGGAGGTGCGGTTTACATTAATGGTGAAGGTATAGTTAAAGATTCTCTCTTTAACAGTAATGAAGCTCAAAAGGGAGGTTCATTATATGGTTTTAGCACCGTTGAAGTGGATAATTGTAATTTCACAGATAACCGTGCAAGAACCGGTGGTGCAATCGAATTCTGGAAAAGCGCTACAGTTAGTGATTCTAACTTCAACAATAATATAGCAGAAGCTCATGGTGGAGCAATTTACTCCGACAATGATATAAAAATAAGCGATTGTGATTTCACCGGCAATTCTGCAAATGATAGTTCTGGAGGTGCGGTTTACGTTTATGGTTCTGGTGAATTTAATAATGCTAACTTCATTAACAACTCAGCTTCAAGTTACGGAGGTGCAATCTATTTCAATCAGAACGGAACTGTCAATCAGGCTAATTTCACAAACAATAGAGCTAATGATGGTGGAGCGATTTTAACTCGCGGAGATCTTACACTCAGCAATTCAGATTTTGCAGATAATGTTGCAACTCTCGGAACAAATCTTGTATCCTTAAAAAATAATGCAACACTCACATTAATCAATGTTGGCCAGGGGCAGTTAAGAAATCTCAATGTTTCCAACATTACCTATGGGGAAATAGTAAAGATTTCTTCAAATGTTTTTGATGAAAATAATGTGCAACTTAACAATGGAACACTATCCGTTATCATCAACGGCAAAGAATATTCTGCTGTGGTATCTAACGGCTCCGCAACAATAGAAATTCCAGGTTTGAACGGAGGAAACTACAATGTTGATGTGAAATATATTGGAAACCAGCGTATTGCAATTGCACCGGTTTCATTCACAGTATTAAAACAGGATGCGGTGATTTCTGCAGCTAATAATGCATATGTCATCAACTATGGTGATAAATACTCCATAACCCTTAAGGATTCAAACGGTAAGGCTGTCGCTGGTGAAAAGGTAACATTCACATTAAACGGCAAAGCTGTTGGATCCGCTGTCACAAATGTAAATGGTGTTGCAAGCATTTCCCTGACTGCAAGTGCATTGAAATCAGCCAAAGCAGGTAAAAAGAATATGCTCATAACACTAACAAGCGACAACTACAATGCCGCTGCCAAAACCGTTAAAATAACAATCAATAAGGAAAAAACAAAAATCGTTGCTAAGAAGAAAACCTTCAAAAAAGCCAAGAAAGTCAAAAAGTACTCAATAACCTTGAAAATCAGCAAAGGCAAGGCAGTTAAAAAAGTACAAGTTACCTTAAAGGTTAAAGGCAAAACCTATAAAGCCAAAACAAACAGCAAAGGTAAAGCTACTTTCAAAATCAAAAAATTGACCAAAAAAGGCAAATTCAAAGCAACAATTAAATTTAAAGGAAACTCTGTTTTCAAAGGAGCAAGCAAAAAAGTCACAATCGCTGTAAAATAGCTGAAAATTTAGTCCAGTTCTAAATTTTGAATCCGGGAACTGGTTTGATTTCATTTGAATCCGTTCCCGGAATGACTTTTACTTGTTTTTGTTCACTTTCAATTAAGTTTCCTTAAATTTAAATAGTATTATTTAAAAAAGTATAAATGACTCATAATTTCGAGTTTTATTAATTTAAAAGGAGAATAAAAAATGGAATTAGGCGAAATAATAAGTGATGCTTTGGTTTATCCATTTCATAATATTAAAGCATTAGTTATATATGTTATTTTAGGAATTATTCTAGGAATTGCTGCTGGTGGAACTATTTTTGCCGTTATGGCAAGCGCTATGGCAAATAATGTCTTTGCAGCAATTGGGTCTGGAATTATAGGTATTATTATAGCGTTTATTGTCGGATTTGTAATTTCAGGTTATGAATTGGATATTATAAAATTTGCTGTTGAAAGGGATCCTGGCTCCCCTGGACTTGACTTTGTAAGACAATTCATCAACGGAGTGAAATTTTTCGTTGTAACCATTGTTTATATGATTATTCCAATCATTATCAGTGCAATTTTAGCTGTTATCTTCCAGCAATGGTTATCTTTAATAATTTCTGCTATTGTAGGTATTGTATTTGCTTTAGCATTGATGATGGGCCAATGCAGATTAGCAAAAACTGAAGATTTAGGTTATGCATTATCCATTGGTGATGCAATTGGCGATATTTCAAGAATAGGTATCGTAAAACTTCTTTTATTCGTCATTATTGTCTTCATTATTACATTTGTTCTGTTCTTTATTGTTGGCGCTATTATGAGATGGAATTCTACCGTTGGAGGAATCTTATTTGGTATATTAGGGGTTTACATAACCTTCTTCTCTGCTAGAGCAACTGGTTTATTATACTCTGATGTATAAATAAACCTCCCTTTTTTTCTTTTTAAATATTAGATTTTAATTATCATCTATCATTTTTCAACTCGGATATTTTAAGATTTTTTAGAATAATGGCATAATTTGCTTCTTTGATATACATTCCAAAATTGCTTTCTATTAAAATCCAAAACAACTTTTCTCAATGTTGATGCCGCTATGATTAAAGTGGTGTTTAATATCAAAACTTTATTTTAATTGACTCTATAATTCAGTATTATGTGGTGTATTTCGGTCGGATTATTTGATTTTTTTTTAATAGTGATGGGGAGTGTAAAAATTAAAGGTAAGTAGATGATTGCTCATCTACTCTATCGTCTTTTCAACCTAAGTCATTAATTGCAGTTCCTTTGGTTTCAGGGAATACCCAAATCCAAATACCTACAAGCAGGGCGAATAATGCTGCAATGGCTATTCCGTAACTTAAATCAAAGTATGTCGCAACTGTGGTTATGATTACGGGGGTTATGAATTGAGCTCCACGGGCAAGGTTGAATACCGTTCCAACAGCTGTATTTCTGATTTTTGTTGGGAACAGCTCCGAGAATAGCGCTCCAAATCCTCCAAAGAATCCTGTTCCGAAACCTGTCAGGAACATGAATACATACAGCAACTCGGGAACCTGCACAATCTGATTCCAGAAAATTGTTATCATTGATATTCCCAATGCCATGATGAAACTGTATATGGTAAATGCGGGACGCCTTCCAAGCTTTTCGGCCACGAAACCGAATGTAGTATAACCTGTAAAATCACCCATCTGGATTATGATGACTCCAAATGTGGTACCGAGCAATGCCAATCCTCGTTCCTGTTCAAGATAAGTCGGCAACCATGAATATGTGTACCAGTATGCGGACATTCCGAATATACATAACACCAATGAAATCAGGAATATTTTTCTGTGTTCTGCTCTGATTAATTCTCGGAATTCCTTTAGGATATTCTTGTTGACATATTTGTCTTTGTTTTGTAGCCAGACATCGGATTCATCAAGATATCTTCTTATAAAAATTACTGTAAGGGCTGGAATGATTGAAACGAGAAAAGTCAGTCTCCAACCGATGATGGGAGTCACTAATCCTCCCACGATTGAAGCTAGAATCACTCCAATTGGTGCGCCGGATTGCATGAATGCTCCGAATTTGGCTCTCAGGTTGTCGGGGAATGTTTCATTGATGTAGGTCTGGCCTGTAGCCCATTCTCCACCAACACCTAAACCTGTAATGAATCTGAATATTAAAAGAGAATAGAAGTCCCATGTGAAGGCACACAGAAGGGTACCTATCGAGTAGATAATGATGGTCCATTGCAATACCTTTTTACGACCGTATTGGTCTCCTAATGCTCCAAAAATTATTCCTCCAAATCCTGTGGCAAATAATGATAAACCCAGACATAAGGAAAGCATTTCTGCGGAAAAGTGCAGGCTGGATTGAAGCTGTGTTACTAAAAAGGTAAACAAAACCAGATCATAGAAATCAAAGACCCAACCTGCCCAACTCAAAGCAAAAATCCTGTAATGATGTTTATTTAATTTAGTTTGCTCATTCATTAACATAATTTTAACAACCTATAACTTTTTCAACTATGTAAATATAAGTGGGGAATGATATTTAATATTTTTTCAAAATAATTTGTATTATTCATTATTTTTTTTTGAATTTATTGTAACTTTTAGTTAGGTTGTTTGTGTTAGTTATGCTAAATTTTGTTATAATTGAAATATATTCATTTAAATAATAGTGTCAACAGAACTAATATTATCCAAGTGGATGAAATTAAATTATCTAAATTTAGAAAAATTTGTCAATTCAAAAGTAGTGATGTGGAATCATGTCTGAAGATGATTTGTATAGAAGAGCTGAAAAAAGAGCTGATGAAAAAATTGCTTTCTATAAGCATTTGATGAGTTTCATTATTGTTAATGTAATTTTCATAGTTATGAACTTTCTTACTTCTCCAGGGGAATGGTGGTTCTATTGGATTACAGTTTTCTGGGGAATAGGGTTATTGGGTCATTTCCTTAGGGTTTTTGTTTTCACTGACAAATTGGATGACAACCGTGATGAAATGATAAAAAAAGAAATGGAAAAAATGAAAAAATAATTCCATTCATAAGTGGTTTAGCCAATTATATCATAAATGTGATTTATTAAAAAAAGTTCGTTTTGAATATTGGAGTCAATATTCAAACATTCGAATGACTTTCGAGGTTATGCTCCGCCAGGGATGGTGTATTTGTCGTTTGCACCGTAAAATATCCCATCGCCTTTTCTTTTTTCAGTTACATTTAACAGTGCATTATTGAATATTATATTTAATAATTTGTATCCGTCCTTATCAATGAAATCGGTTAGGGCAGTGTTGTTTTCCCTAATTTTCAAGGCATCCTTTTCAATATCGAAGCATGCTCCATATATTATTTGCATTGAATTTTCCTCAACGGATTGCGGAGGGTATTTTTTAGTCAAATCTTTGGATTTCAAATAATCCTGGAAATGGGTCCATTCCATTTTGAGGTCATTTCCTTTGCTTGTTAACTTGCCATCATTCAAAATGTCCCTATAGTTTTTGCCGTCATAGTCATTTTCATTTTTAATGGCTTTGACATATTCTGCAAGGTCCTTTTCAAATTTATTGGCAATTGAAGAATTATTGCTCTGTTTTGCCATGGATTTTAGGTTGAATTTTTTATTTTTATTCATATTTTTAAGCAGATTAATAGCATATGTTTCAGAGGTTTTCAGTTCTCCCTTATTTGCTATTCTGAGGGTTATTTTCTTCATAATCTCCATGTCTTTTGGAGTTAACTTTTTACCCACTTCGTATGAACCGTCAAAATCAATATCACATTTGATTTGGTCTTGATTGATTAAATCAAGAATGGTGAGTGATAATGCATTTGCGCCTATCGCGTTATTTTTTGTAAATAATATTGAAATCATAGGATATGAATCTTCACTGGGGATCTTTTTTGTATTCCCGTTTTTTGGATTTTTGTTGCTTAAGCCCAACATTTCAACCATTCCTTTTTTTTTTATTCATTATTTTCATTTAAAGATTCTATATATGATTCATGAATCTCTTCAGCCAGTTCATCGTTTCCTTCAATTATAGGACCGGTATAGTCACAGTCTCTGCAAACGCATTGTGACCAGTTTTGTGGAATGATCCAATCAACATTTCTGGAACCGCATCTTGGACAAATTTTATGCATTTTCATTTTAATTCCTCAATAATTTTTGTAGTGATTTTGTAAATTTCACTTGTGTTAATCCTATGTAACTGTAAACATATAAAGTTTTTTGAATGTAAGCGATTACTTGCAGTAGAAAGATTTTTGACTTCATTATACATCTTTAAGCCGGAAAAAGTTGAATTATTTCTTGAATACTTCAAAGATTGCCCTGAATGTGATTAGCACAGGATAAATTTCCAATCTTCCGGTCCACATATTCAGCATGCCGACAATTTTCAATGGCCATTCTATTGTTTGGGACAGCTGTCCGATTTCCAGACCTATATTTCCCTGCATGGAAAATGTGAAAAACAGTGAATTGAATGGATCATGACCATATAAGCATAACAGCGACCATGAAATCAAAATGCACAGGAAATAAAGGGTTATATAGTTTCCGCTTTGTTCAACCAGTTTTTCGGTGAATTTTTTATCCTTGCGGTCCACGGGGATGACGGCTCCTCGAGGAGAAATTATTTCACGCAGATTCTTATATATTCCCTTTGAAAATGTAATGACTCGCATTAACTTGATTGCACCTACGGTAGATCCGGTAGAACCTCCGATAAGCATCAATGTCATTATGATAAATAATACGAATGGTGGCCATGCCTCCATTACGGTTGAATTAGGAATGCTTGCTCCTGTTGTCGTAATTGAGGAAACCACTGTAAACAGCATATCCATTGGAATGATTGTGGATGTGAAATAGATTAGCAGGGTTGATATGGCTATTAGCGAAAGCATCACTTTAAACTGCAAATCTCCAATCAATGATTTTCCCTTGGTTTTGATAATTTGTGAATGAACTAAAAAGCTTGTCGCACCCAGTATCATTAAAAGCATGGTGATGAAATAAATAATATAATCATTATAGTATCCTATATTCGCATTTTTCACGCTCATTCCGCCTGTTGAGATAATGCAGAAGGTATTGCAGATGGAATCAAAAAAAGGCATCCCCGCAAGGGTATACAATGCAATCCCCAGACAGGTATAAAATACATATATTTTAAGGGTTTCTTTGAGTGTTGCTGTAGTGGAAGGTTTAATCTGGTCTTCACGGGCTTCTGAATTATATAATTTAAATGATGAGGTTCCCGGTTGGGCCAGAAAGGCAAGTATCAAAACAATGATTCCCAAACCACCAATCCATTGTTGAAATGCTCTAAAAAATAATATTCCGTATGGAAGGGCTTCCACATCACTATATATGGTAATTCCACTTCCAGTCAAAGCGGACATGCTTTCAAAAACGCTGTCTACTGGGCTTATGCCTGTTATGAGGTATAATGCCAGGCCACAGATAAGACTTGCCCACAGCCATGACAGTGCGGATATTATCATTCCATGCTTTAAGCGCATTTTATTGACTTTATATTTGTCCAGGGCTTTTAAGCAGATTAATCCAAGGCCAATTGATATTAATCCAGGTATGAGATAGCCTATTATATTAAATTCTAAAAAGAGTAAATCGACAATAATTGGAACTAAACACAAAAGTCCAATTCCAATCATCAATTTGCCGGAATTTCTGGCTATGATTAACACATCATTTTTGTTAATATATCTCATAGGCAACCCGCTAATATTAAATAATTAATATTTGAGAAATGAATATTATAAGTTTTTAGGTAAAAAATATTTGATGATGGTGAGGGTTTGCATTTCATCACTGTTAAGTGCGAATAGTTTAACTATTCAGCACTTTTAAGTGATTCCACCATATCCAACTTTTTAATCTTGCGTGAAAACATCAGGTTTACAAGTATTGATAATGAAAATGTTATTGCGGCAGTTATGACTAAATTCATGAGAGATATTGAAGGGAGAATATAAAATGAGTCTCCTGATGACTCCCACATTACCTTTAATATGTAATAACCGACAGGTATGCCTAATAGATATCCGATAGTCGTAAACCATAGGTTCTGTGTTAAAAGCAACTTTCTAAGCGCCTTTGTTTTAAAGCCCAAAACCTTAAGGGTCGCTATTTCACGTTCGATTTCTGTAAAGGACAGCAATCCCAGATTGTACAGCACCACAACGGCCAGAAGTGATGCAAAAAATATTAGGATATATATCAAAAGCCACATGGCTTCTGTAAGCTCGTCCCAACTTGAAGTCATGTCCTTAAGTGAGTTTGTGGTTTTTATGGCAGTGTAATTCTTGGTGACATGTTCTTCTGTCACAACGCTTGTTGGAGTGTAGTTCAAATCCAAGTCCTCTAATTTGTCAGCAGACATTATGAATCCCTGTGAAGTCGGGTCTGAATGAATCTTGTCAATTTTTGTTTTGATCCATTTGTCTGAGCCCATAATGTGCCATTTGACAGTATCTCCAATGCCAATGCCTAACATGTCGGCCATTTTTTGTGAAACTGAAACCTCATCATCTTCAATTTTAATCCTGTTCCAGTCATAGTCTGTTGGGGTAACAAGGTCTGTATGATTCAAGACCAAAAGCGAACCTGACTTCTTGCAGGTATCTGATTCGATTTCAATAGCAGATTCCATAATCTTATCGCCGTTGACCTCCTCTGCCACATCATCAACTTCTGAAATGCTTGCCTCATCATCAATAACCAATTTCGAATCATAATGGTTTATCTGATTAAATTCCCATTCCTTCAAGTCGTTCATTCCATCATACATTCCGAATGCGGACACCAGTAGTGCAGTGCAGCCTATAACTCCGATTATGGTCATCAATGCCCTGAATTTGTTTCTTTTTGCATCACGATAATTCCAGCGGCTATTGAATGACAGATGCTTGAAAAACCCTAATCGTTCAATTATTCCTGATGAGGATACCTTCGGAGCCTTTGGCCTTATTGTATCTGCGGGATTTTCATTGAAGATACTTCTAACTGCATAATATGAAACTAAAACTGACATTATAATCATTGCAAGAGCAATAAAGACAAAATCAATGCTCCATGCAGGTTTCCATGACGGCAGGATGTAAGTGGAGCTCATCGATGGGTAGAACAGCTTCGGCAATGTCATAGGCCCTATAATCAGTCCAAGAAGAGAACCGACTAAAACCAGCCAGAAACCGTATGAGATATAATGCTTCATTATTGTCTTGTCTTTAAAACCGCATGCCTTTAAAATACCGATTTGAGTTCTCTGGTGTGTTATGATCCTTGTCATTGTTGTCAGAAGAATCAGCATTGCAATCAATATGAAGACTACCGGGAAAATTCCTGCCATCATCTGGTGCTGGTCAATCTCTTCTGAAAATTGGGACACGCTTGTGTGTTCTGATCTTTCAACAAATGAGCTATAATATCCGTCCATATGATATTCAAGCAGTTTGTCATAATTTTCTGCAGTTCCGTCGAATTTAACATTCAATACATTGTATGGGACTGTATCATTTGGAAATGCCTTATATGACATATATGCAAAACCTATTTTTGAAAAGTCAGGAATTACGGATGACTGTGATGCATGGTAAACATATTCTGGGGAATATCCTGTTCCTCTGATTTCCTTTTTGATTTTGTAATCTTCAAATTCAAATGTGATGCTGTCGCCCACTTTCAGGCCCTTTGCATCTGCAAAGCTTTTGTCTAGCCATACTCCGTTCTTGTCATTGATGTCTAGCGGTTCGCCGTCAATCAAATAAAATTTGGATATTGTATTGTTCTCTACAAAATGCAGCGTAATTTCGGGGTCATTTGAAAAATCCGCAACGGAATCCACAACCAGCTGCCTTTCCATCTGGTCGGTTGCACCCAGACAATATATCTGGTCCAAAAATAAGTCATTGATAAAATTTGAATAGATCCAACCGTCAGCCAGGTTGGTGTCATCGTAAAACTTATCGACATTGACTTCAAGGCCAACAGATTCTCCGCCGACGCCGGCAAAGACAAAAACGCCTAGAAATGCCATCAAAAAAATTGACAGGAATTGGGTTTTGTGCTTTCGGATGTCTCTTATCATCTTTTTTTTAAGCATGGGCTCACCATTCCAAATCTGTAATCTTTTTCGGATTTTCATTAACGGTTATGCTTTCGATTTGTCCGTTTTTAATTCTGATTACCTTATCGGCTGCATGGGCCAATATTGCATTGTGTGTCACGATGACTACGGTAGTTCCTTTGTTGTTGCTCATTTCCTGAAGCAAGTTAAGAATTAAAACGCCCGTTTTTGAGTCAAGAGCACCGGTTGGTTCATCACACAAAAGCATTGTTGGCTGTTTGGCCACTGCTCTTGCAATTGATACTCTTTGCTGTTCTCCTCCAGATAACTGTGCGGGAAATTGATCGGCATGGTCTTTAAGCCCAACTGAGTCCAGAACTTCCAGTCCGTTTATGTCTGTATCCACGATGTCTTTCATCAGCTCAACGTTTTCAAGTGCTGTAAGGTTCGGAATCAGGTTATAGAACTGGAAAATGAATCCCACGTTTTTGGCCCTATAGTCTGTAAGCTGATTGTCTGAAAATTCTTCTATATGATTTTCCTTTACAATGATTTCTCCGGAAGTTAGCATATCAAGACCTCCCAGGAGGTTTAAAAGCGTTGATTTGCCCGCACCTGATGGTCCTAATATTACAACGAATTCTCCTTCATCAATTGTAAAATTGACATTATCCATAGCTTTTAAGATGTGTTCTCCGGATTTATAAATCTTGTCAACATTTTTGAATTCAATTATTGCGCTCATTAACAGTGCCTTCCTAAAAATTAATCTAAATGGTTCTATTTTAATATGTTCAATTTGATGAGTGTAGTTAAAAAAAAGAAAAAGATTAAGAAATATCGGCCACTTCAATGGCTTCTACTTCCATACCTTTTGAATAGTCTTCATCCTTTAAAACGGATTTAGTGCTCATCACTCCAAACAACATCGTAGATAGGTTATGTATCATTGATGAGGTTGATGGAGGAATCACTCCTAAAACACCTAAAACAAGTAGGCTGCCGTTCACTGCAACAATATTGCGGTAATTGTCGTTGATCTTATCCAACATTCCAACACTTAATTTTCTAAGTGTCACAAGGTCGTACAAATCATCAGACAGCAAGGATATGTCGGCAACCTCTCGGGCAATATCGGATGAATGTTTCATTGAAACTGATACATCTGCAGCTGCAAGTGCCGGTGAATCATTGATGCCGTCTCCAACCATTATGACGGTTTTTCCTTCTTGTTTGAGTTCTTCAACGATTCTTGATTTGTCCTCTGGAAGAACTTGTGACTTATAATCGGTAATGCCCAATGCTTTGGCGCTGGCTTTTGCACCGCTTTCACTGTCTCCAGTAAGCATTATGACATTCTCAATACCTAAATCCTTGAGCTCTTCAATGACATATTTAGCTTCGCTTCGCACAGGATCGTCAATGCAAATAAGTCCCTCAAGTTTTCCATCGATAGCCAGATAAACCACGGAATGCTCTGCAGATTCTTTGGCTATCTTTTTCTCCTGGGTCTTTGTCACTTTCACTTTTTCATCATCAAATAAAAAGTGTTTGGATCCGATAACTGCGCGTTTTCCATCATATTCGGTTGCAATTCCGTGTGCCACAATGTATTGCACTTCACTGTGGTCCTCTTCATGCTTCAGACCTTCCTCTTCAGCCTGCTTCACGATGGCTGCGGCAATACTGTGAGCGAAGTGCTCTTCGATGCAGGCGGCCATCCTTAGGATGTTGTCACGCCCATATCGTTTGGACATAGGAACAACATCAACAACTTTAGGTGTTGCATTTGTCAGTGTTCCGGTCTTGTCGAATATGATTGTGTCTGCATTTGCATAGTTTTCGAGGAACTTTCCACCTTTTATCATCATTCTGTTGTCTGATGCTTCACGCATTGCAGATATGATTGATAATGGTGTTGTAAGCTTTATGGCGCATGAAAAATCAACCATCAATACGGATAATGCCTTTGTTGCATTTCCTGTAATCAGATATGTTAAGGCGGTTGCAAGGAAGCTGTACGGCACGATTGAATCGGCGAGCTTTTCGGCCTTGCTTTGTGTATCCGCTTTAAGCTCTTCAGAGTTCTCAATCAAATCAATAATCTTGTTTAGTCTTGTCTCTTTATTCATTGAATAAACTTCAACAATGAGATTTCCTTCTTCTATAACGGTTCCTGCATGAACTGTTTTTCCAGGTCTTTTATGAACGGCTAATGGTTCTCCAGTCATTGAAGCTTCATTAACCATTCCTTCTCCTTCAATTACTTTTCCATCAACTGGTATCACATCGCCCATATGGACTTTGATCTTATCTCCCTTGTCAATATCAACTGCAGCGCATTGTTTTTCTTCACCGTCTTCTCCTACTACCCATACAGTATCTATGTTTAAGGCCAAACTGTCTTTAAGTGTGCTTTTGGCTTTCTGCAATGTGTAGTCTTCGAGTGCGTCGGAGATGGACAATAAGAACATCATTGAGCTTGCAGGTTTATATTGTTTTTGAAGCAGTGCTCCTGTTACTGCCGCACCGTCTAGAAGTGCAACATCAATTCTGAAGTCGGTTAAGCTATCTAAACCTTCCCAAATGTATTCTAATGCATTATAGATTGTTAATGCATTTCTTATTGGTATCGGTAAAAATATCCTATAAATGAATCTATGAACGATCATTTTGGATAGTTTTAAATAGAATTCGTCGGTGATTTCCCTTGAACTTTGAGCTTGGGTCGGCTCCGCTTCAAACAGGTCATCTAATGTAATGCTGTCCAGGATATTGAAAATCTTTTGTTTGCTTTCGATGTCTCCATCGTAGTATATTAAAATGCTTCCGTTTCTGTGGGAAGTGAATACCTCTTGGACAAAGCTTTGATTTAAAAGTAATGAAGCAAGGCCATAGCCTTCCCTTTTGGTGAAAGCCCATTGGCCTGAACGAACTCTCAGACGGGAGCCGTTATCATACATTACTTGATATTTCATCTCTTTATACCTTGAAAAAATAAGTTTATTCTTTTGATTCTACGTAAATTTCTTTTTTGTCTTCTTGGTGTGCATCAACTACAATGTCTTCTGCGTTTTCTTTCATGTCCTGGAAGCATTCTTCGGCATCTCTTTTTGCAGACATTACTGTAGCCATTCCTCTGGTTGCAGCATTTTTTACGGTCTTGGATTCCAATGCTTTTTTACCAATGATTGCAGTTGCGATTCCTGCTGCGAAAATCAATGCATGTTTATGTTCGTAACATTTGCTTAAAAATTCCTCATGTCTCATTTTTATAACCTCTCTTTATAAATAGTTCGTATCCTTTTTTCCAATTTTAAGTCTGTTTTTGAGTTTGTTTATAAATTCAAATTCTTCTTCAAGTTCCGGATGATTGCCAAATCCACAATTTGGGCAATGTACCTGACTGCAGTTGCTGTGTTTTCCACAACCGCAACAGCCACGGTTTTCCAGTTTTGTTTCATCAAATTCGAAGCCACACATACGGCATTTCATAATAAACACTCAATAAAATAATTTATTCCACTTCGATGTTTTCGGCCTCTTCCTTTCTAAGGCAAACATCATATCCTTTTACACTCATTTCAATAGGATCTCCTAAAGTTGCAACCTTTTTAACGGTAATTTCTGCACCTTTAACAAAACCCATACCTAACAAGTGTCTTCTTAAACCTATGTCTCCAGTATTATGGTATTTTACCAGTTTAACTGTTTCGCCAGGTTTTACTTCCTTTAAAGTTCTTGTCATTTTTAATCACCTTTTTAAAAAAATTTAAGTATGACAATTAGAAATTCTAATCGTCATTTTTAATCTTCAACGCTTTTAATTCACTATCCGTATCCTGCAAGTAAACCAACATTGTAAATCAGGAATGAAACGATGTATGCGGTTACCAGTGTGATACCACACATTGTTAATGCCCATTTGTAACTGTTGGTTTCCTTTTTGATTGCACCGATTGCTGCAAAACAAGGGGTGTAGAGCAATGTGAATGCCATGAATGAGAATGCGGACAATGGTGTGAATGTGTCATGGACCAAATTGGTAATTCCTTCTTCATCGTCCTCTTCCAATCCGGCTAATGTACCGAATGTTGACACTACTACCTCTTTAGCGGCTAATCCAGCAATGATTGCTACAGCAGCTTGCCAGGTTCCAAATCCTAATGGAGCAAAGATTGGTGCGATAGCTGAACCGATCATACCTAATACGCTTTCGGCAGATCCGTATTCGACACCTAATGGGAATGTGCTTAAAACCCATAATACAATTGAACAGGCAAGAATAATTGTACCTGCTTTTCTTAAAAATCCTTTTACTTTTTCCCAGGTGTGCAATAAAACACCTTTTACGGATGGTACTTTATAAGTTGGCAGTTCCATTACGAATGGTGTGGATAATCCCTTAAACATTGTTCTTTTAAGGATAGCTGCAACAATAAGTGCTACAACAATACCTAATACATAGATTGCAAGCAACATTGTTCCTTCGTTGTTGGAAAAGAATGCTGCAATAAAAATAGCATAAATAGGCAGTCTTGCAGTACAGGACATGAACGGAACGAGCATCATTGCAAGCATACGGTCCCCTTCGTTTTCCATGGTTCTTGTTGCCATGATTGCAGGTACACCACAACCGAATCCTAAAATCATAGGAATGAAAGCCTTACCGTGAAGTCCAACAATTTTGTGCATCAGTTTGTCTAAGGTAAATGCTGCCCTTGCAAGATATCCGCAGTCTTCCAATATGCTTAGGAATAAAAACATCAGAATAATGATAGGCAGGAAAGTTAAAACACCACCTACTCCACCGATGATTCCGTCACAGATGAATGATGCTAGGTATTCATTTGCAATGTATCCTGCAACAAATTCCGCTATTGATCCGAATGCCTCGTCAATCATGTCCTGGAAAGGAGCTCCGATTGTGAATGTCAATTGGAACATCACCCACATTATGAAAAGGAATATGAATGGGGCCAATAGCCTGTTGGTTACAATCTTATCGATTCTATCTGTTGTGCTTTCCTTTTCAACTGATGGCTTTTTAACCGCTTCGGCCACTAAACCATCGATGAATGCATATCTTGCATTTGCAATAACCTCTTCGGGACCTTCTTTATAAACATCATGTAAATGTTTGCTTACCTTATCGACTTCAACCAATATTTTTGATCCGTAGCTGGATTGCTGAACTTTGTCTATGACTATTGTGTCTCTTTCAAGTAACTTGACTGCGGTCCAAACTGAAGGGACATCCAATAAGCTTTTGTCTTGTTCAATGACTTCTTGAATTTCTGACAAATGTCCTTTGAGATCATTTCCGTATGATAATTTTTTGCTTGTATCGATTGGGTTTTTGGATTGCTTTTCAACAGTTGACAATAGATTTTCGAATCCGTCACCGGTTTTAGCATTGATTTCAACTACCGGAAAACCTAAAAGTTCGCTCATCAAGTCAATGTCAATAATGTGATCCTTTTTCTTTGCAAAATCGTTCATGTTAAGTGCCATTACCAGGTTGGCACCCAATTCCATCATTTGCACAGTTAAATATAAATTACGTTCCAGATTAGCGGCATCCACTACATTAATAATAACATCAGAGTCGTCATCCACAATGAAATCCCTTGATACGATTTCCTCCATGGAATGAGCACTCAATGCATAATTACCCGGTAAATCGATGACATCATAGTCGTAGCTTCCGTGTGTGAAGTGGCCCTCTGCCCTTTCAACAGTTTTTCCAGGCCAGTTACCGACATGTTGTCGCATACCGGTTAATTGATTGAAGACAGTGGTTTTCCCTACGTTAGGGTTACCGGCTAATCCTACAATTAGTTCTGTCATTAACCATTCTCCCGTTTTTATTAACTTTTAGGGAATAATGCCCGTTTAAAGCATTATCCCTGACTAAAAAAATTCTTTAGTTTAAGTTCTCAATACCCAAAAAAAGATTTAGGTTAACCTAAACATATATATCAATTGGTTTTTATAGTATTTAAAGTTTAGGTATGACTAAAAATATTTATATTAAAACTGAATAGATATTATATAAACGCAAAATAATTTTAATTTTTTAGGGAAGATATGATGAGCAACTCTATTGAAGCAGCAAAACAATATATTTCTGAGAATAATTATGAAGAAGCTCTTAAATTGGCCAGGAAAAGGCATGGAAAGGATGAAGTTGATGATTATCTTGCAATTTTGGATTTATTGATTGATGACGGTTATCTGCCTGCGCTTGAAGAGAAGGGAATATATTATCAGTATTATGATGAATCGCATGACAACTGGGATTATGGTGAAAGATATTTTGATGAGTACCTGCAGAAACGGCCCAGGTCCATAAATGTTATATGTGATAAGGCCTTATCCAGATTTAACAAGGGAAACGTTGAGGAATCATTGGAGTATATGGATAAGGCTCTTGAGAAATATGATTCATTTTCACCTATTGAAAAGCCCCGCATCAGTAAAAAGGAAGTCCTGATGAATAAAATCAGATTGCTGATTAAGGCCAAAAGATATGATGATGCGTTGGATCACCTGAATCAATATGAAAAGAAATACGGTAGTGACAATGACTCTGACCTGTATAAGGGGCAAATGCTTCAAAAAGCAGGCAAAAACGATGAGGCGTTAACCTATCTCAACAAGTCCCTTCAAAACGAGGATACCATAATAGGTTTCAATGCAAAAGGAGACGCGTTATATGAGCTCGGCCAGTATAAGGAAGCCCTGAAAAACTACAAGTACTGCATCGGCTATGAAAGCAAGGTCGAGGATGATTTGGAACTTGTAACCAATTTCAATTATAAGGCTGCATTCTGCTGCGTAAAGATGGGGAATGAATCTGAAGCGGTTAAACATTTGAACAAAACAATCAACATGTTGAATGAACACGGAAGGCTTCCAAAGGACCTTGAAGCAATCTATCAGAAATGCTCCTTTGAAAAGGAAAAGATAATTAAAAAGGGCGAAGTCAAGGATGAGGAGTTTAGAAAAACCAGATTCTTTTCAGCAAGAACTTCCCTTATCATACTGGCGGTAATATTGGTTCTTTATGTGATTCTCAGATATTTGGGATATCACTGATGTCCGTCATTTTAATCTATTTTTTTTTAAACATTTTTTTAATTATGCATCTATTTTTTTTAAGTTTGTAACATATATTATTCAAATTAATATAAATATTATGAATTATTTAACTAACATTGTATAAATTATTTAGGGGCCTGAATTTTTCAGTTTTCTGAAAGTTGTTGTATGGCTGTTTTTGAGTAAAATCCTTGCGATATGATTAGTGCTCCTAAAAATACATTTAGATATACTGTTTTTGCTACTGATTTTGGTGTGTATTTGTGTATTTGTCTTAAATTCAATCCTTGTTTGAGTAATTTGAAAAAGTCTTCTATTTTTCCTCTAATTGGTTTGAATTTTTCCCATTTGTCTAGT
>NZ_CAJODJ010000008.1:0-58806 GCF_905233225.1 Methanobrevibacter sp. UBA212 | reverse complement strand
TTCATGCCTAATAGTCAAGGAAAATCCACATATTATTATGAATGGAAATGCTTTGACGAAAAAATAGGCATGGCCTAAGAATCTCCGGCTTCTACAAGCAGGAGAGGTTCAATGCAAGCATAAACAATAAAATCAAAAAGTTAATGAACAAACCTTTTACAATTACTATTTAAATAGGTAAATATAAACATAAACTCATGTTAGACAAAAAGGTTTTATGTTTTATATTTTTACTGGTTTTATTGGTCTGCACTGTCTCAACGGTCAGTGCAGATGACTTAAACCAAACAGATGAAATCGCCGAGGAGTTAACAGTTGACGAGGCGGGTTCTGTAAATCTGACTACTGGAAGCAGCGAGGTTCAAAAGACTTTTACGGATTTAAATAATGATATCAATGCCAATAACAACACGGAAATCTATTTAAATCACGATTATACGTTCAATGCCGATTCGGATGTTGACTTTAAGGAAGGAATTGATGTTAACCGTTCGGTGGCAATCTGGGGTAACGGCCATACAATAGATGCTAAAAGCACTGCAGGCATCTTTAGGGTAAGTGATAATAAGGTGGTATTCCACGACATCGTTTTTACCAATGCAAATGTATATGATGAGGGGGGTGCCATTAGAGGGAAGGGTACTGCTGTAAACTGCAGTTTCATTGGAAATGAAGCGGATAATGGTGGTGCAACCTATTTAACAAACTGTGTGAACTGCAATTTTACTGCAAACACTGCAAGATATAAAGGAGGAGCAAGCTACGGCGGATCTATTGAAAATTGTATTTTTACAGAAAATTCTGCCGGTTATGATGGCGGTGCCTATTATGGAAATTATGGAGGTTCAGTTGTAAACTGCAGTTTTGTTGAAAATCATGCGGATACCGGAGGAGCAATGCATTTGGAATTTTCATCATATATTCGTGTTGAAAATTGTAGATTCACCAGAAACTCAGCAATCTGGGCAGCAGGAGCAATCTATTATTCGGAAGGGGAATGTATAAACTGTATTTTCACTGAAAACTATGCTGATTATGGGGGTGCGATTAAGTATTGTGTTGCTTTGAATTGTACTTTTAGCCGAAATCACGCCAACTTTGGTGGTGCGGCATATCAAAGCTACTGCACAAATTGTACATTCAATGAAAACTATGCTAATTGTGGTGGAGCAGTATCTGAAGCTTTCTTAATTGAAACCTGCAGGTTTTATGGAAATTACGCAGTTATGGGCGGTGCTATGTATGGTGGAACAAACGGCATGGCCTATTCATCCCATTTTCTATATAATTATGCTCAAAATGGGGGAGCAACATACCTTGTTCAAACAGAAGACTGTTACTTTGAGCATAATGAAGCAAGCCAATATGGTGGTGCGGTCTATGGCGAACCTGCAACCAACTGTATTTTTAAAGACAATAAAGCGGGGATTTCTGGAAATGACGCATACAATTGTGGAGTCGTAGAATCCAGTTCACCCGTTTCATATGCAAATAATATCATCTATTTTGATGCATATGCTTCACATGACGGTGACGGGTCAATGAATAATCCGTATAAATATCTGTATGCAGATAGAATCGTTCCGGGGGTTATTGCTTTTTTTGCAGACGGAAGCTATGAATTGACAAGCACCTGTATAATGGACAATGTTAAATTAGTCGGAGGTGATGATGTAAATATTATCTCCAGAGTATCAAATCAGTATGATTTTATAGTTAAGGAAAACTCATATCTTGAATTGTATGGCTTGACATTAACCAATATTAATATTCTCAATCATGCCGCGCTGGTGGCAAAATATGTTTATTTTGAAGGAAGCGAGGCATTTGATGCGCATAATCTTCCGGAAATAGAATCCGGTTCTGGATTGGCTAACGCATCTTTTGGAGGAGTCATTCTCTGTGATGCTTCCGGCGACACCAGACCTTCCTTAATTTTGTACGGCTGTCGTTTTCAGAAGGCTTATAATGCCTTTAATGGAGGGTTTATTGCGGGAGTAAATTCAGATATTTCCATTTCAGAGACTCTTTTTTCATTCTATTCTGCCACCTATAAGGGAGGGGCAATTTATTGTAAAAATTCTAATTTAAACATTGAAACAACAGGTTTCTCACCAGAAGTCAGTTTTGATGCTGAAGATTATATTTCAGGCCAGTATAGTGTCTATTCTGCCTATTATGGAGGCTCCATTTATTGTGAAAATTCAGACCTTTTTATTGACAGTGTCACTTTTGACAATTCAGTCAGTTACAGTTTTGGAGGATGTATTGCAGCATTAGATTCCAAGGTCACTGTCACGATGTGTCAGTTCAATAATTCCAGGTCCATAACAGACGGGGGAGGTGCAATTTACAATTCAAAAGGCGAATTATATATTTACTATTCAAAATTCATAAATAACACTGCACAATTCGGAGGGGCTATCTGTAATATTAATTCAGTTCTGGGTTCATTTGCCGGCACATATAGAAGCAATACTGCAAACCTTTATGGAGGAGTTGTTTATGATATTTATGGAACCTTGAATTTAAAATCTAACACATTTTTCCATTCCCGTGCTTCAACTGGAGGTATAATGTATACAAGGATTCCAAATGACTTTATCATGAATTATAATACATTTGGAGACAGTTCTGCAAATGAGGGGGAGTATATTTTTTATGACGGAAAAAAGGGAAATGTAATGTACAATTACTATGCTGATGAGTATTATGTTTTTGCCGAGTTCAGGGCCACTTTGAATGGTGAGGATTACTATATGATAAGTAATCCTTTATATTATCAGTTTTTATCTTCTTCACAGCCTCTCTATTATCAGGATCCCGTTTTTGAGGTTCATGACGATCTGGCCAGTCTGATTATTTGCGGTGATGACGGCAGTAATTTAACTTCAATTGGCACAAATGATATGCTCAATAATATTTCAGTAAATCTGCGTTTCAGCGACAAGTTTGTCAATCCGAGCTTGAAGGTTTATCTGTTTGAAGGCAGAAACGGTCTTTTAAGATTTTATAGGGATGAAAATAATATGTATACTGGTCAAAGGGATGAAATTTTTAATGGTAAGCTTATTGAAAGTTACAGTATTGATTTAACTGACGGGGGTCCTGATTTCACAGGACAATGCACTATAGATTTCGGAAAATCATTTGCAACAGTCAAATACGACAATCTTTATGAGGCAGCATCATATAGTTCCGTTTCTTTAATCAACATTTCATTTTTCAATTCATCATCTCTCTCACCGGGTGGTGACGTATTGTCCTCTTACTACAATTCCAATGAATTGGGTTATGTAAGTTCAGTTAAAAATCAGAAGGACGGAGGTAACTGCTGGGCATTTGCAGGTCTTGCCACCCTTGAAACCTGCCTTAATAAGGCAACAGGTCTTACTTTTGATTTTTCAGTTGAAAACGCCAAGAATCTGATGAGTGCATATTCAGTCTACGGTGTCAAACTCGAAACCAATCGTGAGGGATATGAAGCCATGATATTGAGTTATCTGACAAGTTGGATGGGTCCGATAGATGAGTCACTTGAGAATTATGACGATTACTCTTCAATATCAGTTTTGCAAAATCCTATGTTTCACATTCAAAACGTCAAGTTCCTGCCTGCCCGTTTAAACAGTCAGGATAATGAGTTATATAAGCTGGCAATAAGGGATTATGGGGCTGTTTCAGTAACGTTTAAGTGGGGTAAGGATTATCATGCAGTTTCTCTTGTCGGTTGGGATGACAACTATAAGGGCAAGGATTCATTGGGCAATGATGCAAACGGTGCATGGATATTTAAAAACAGCTGGGGTCCGAACTGGGGAAACAACGGTTTCGGTTACCTTTCATATGAACAGAAAATATCAGAGCAGATTTATTCCAATCTCTATGCCTACACTTTCGTTTTTACAGACAACAATCCATATACAAAAATTTACCAGTATGATTTTGCCGGAGTAAGCGAATTTTATCATTATAATAATTCAATTTACTTTAAAAACATATTTACTTCTGATAATGACTGTCTTTTATCTGCATTTTCCACATATTTTGATATGCAGACCAATTATACAGTAATGGTTTATAAAAACGGCCAGTTTGTCTGGTCTCAAAACGGAAATGCGTCAGCAGGATATTTCACGATACCTTTCAATACTTTTATCCAGCTGGATAAGGGAGATGAATTCGCTATTGTCGTAAATAATCACAATGAACATGAGAATTGTATACCTGTATGTTCAGCGGAGGAAATTACCAAAAAAACTTTCAGCCAAAACGTTTCATTCATAAGTATGGGTGGTGAAAACTGGTATGACTTATATGATTATGAGGGCGTTTGTAATGTGGCCTGTATTAAGGCTTTCACCCAAAACCTCACTCTGACGGACATTAAAATAGATATTATTGAATTTGACTCAATAAACACAGGAAACGCCAATATTAAGGTAACTTTCGACAATGTCGATCCTAAATCCCTTGAATATTGTCTTGTGAAATTTGTAATCGACGATAATGTCTATTACGCTCAAATCAGAAATGGAATGGCTTGCCTGAACATTAATTTGGATGAAGGCTCACACAGCCTGTTTGCCCAATATAAGGACAATCTCTATGAGTCCAACATTGTTCAGTTTGATTTCACAGTAAGTTATGATGATTCAGCCAATTCATTCAGTGCCCTTCAGCACATAATCAATAGTGCACAGCCAAATGCACAAATCAGTCTTGATAAGGATTATTTCTATGATGAATTATTTGATGATGGGGAATATGGCATTAATGTTAATAAGATGATAAAAATCAACGGCAACGGACACATAATAAACGGTCTCGGCGAAGCTACAGGGTTTTATGTCAGTGCAGGCAATGTCATTTTGGAAAATATAGTATTCAACAATACCCGTTCCACAAATGGTGGAGCTGTTTATATTGCCGCTCGTAATGTAACTTTAAACAATTGCAGTTTCATAAATTCCAAAGCCACCCAAAACGGCGGCGGAATCTACTCTATATTCGATATCAACTTGAATAACTGCAGATTCATCGACAATTATGCAAACATGGGCGGAGGATTATATTTAATAACTTCCAACACTTCAAATATTAAAAATTCCTGTTTCATCGATAATTATGTCGCTACACACGGTTCCGCAGCATATCTTACAGGTGTCGGAACAGTTTTCTTTTCCTCTACAAATTTCACAAACAATCTGGCAAAATATAACGGAGGAGCAGTGTTCAGCATTAATTATAAAAACAATTTCACAAAGTGTTTGTTTGAGAATAATCTCGCCAACGGAGGGGGATCAATATTCTCCAATGCCAATTCAAATTGCTTTGGGTATTGTGTCTTTAAAGATAACTCCGCTGAAATGCTGGGTGGTGCAATAACTGCACATAATAAAATCGAAGTTCATGATTGTGAGTTTATAAACAATGTCGCCAGACATCAGGAACAGTCTATTTTCGCAGGCACAGGTGGTGGTGCGATTTATTCCTTTGATAATTTAAGCATCAACAATTCAATTTTCACCAACAACACTGCATCTTATGGCTCAGCATTATATACAAACAAATATTTAAAAGTTTACAAATCAAGATTTGTGAACAATGTGGCTTCCAAAGATGGAGGGGCTATTTTCACTAACGTCTGGCAGCACATAAAAAATAATATTCTTTTTTCGCTTTTCAGTGAAGCGCTCATTTACGATTCTTTCTTTGAAAATAATTCCGCAAGGTTTGGGGGAGCCATCTCTGATGTAAAACTTGTGAAAAACTCTACTTTCATTAATAATATCGCTCAAACAAGTGGTGGAGCTATTTATGGTGCAGGATCATTAATCGAATCAATGTTCATTAAAAATTCCGCCACTTACGGTGGCGCTGTTCTTGTTGTGGATTTGATAGATGACTGTACCTTTATGGATAATTCCGCTTATTGCGGAGGCGCTGTAGTCATATCAAATAACACGTCTTTACTTGAAGGAAGCTCAATTGTCAATTCACGATTTGTCAATAATTCTGCTTATTATGGCGGAGCTATTTTCTCATTGGCTAGTGATGATGAAATGATTATGGCTCATGCCAACATTACCTCCTGTCAGTTTTCAAATAATGCTGCCAATGCATGTGGAGGAGCGATTTACTTTGACGGAAAATCTTTAATTTCAGATTCCAGCTTCGTCAACGATTCGGCCATGATGGGAAGTACCATTTATGCCATAGGGTATCTTGATTTAAGAGATTCCATTGTCAAATCCGAAATTGATGCGCCGGTTTTCTTCGGATATCATTATTATGAAAACACTAAATATTATGGTGATTTGTATTTGAAGAATAATAAGATAGATTACAAATACTCATCCGTCTTTTATGGCGAAAATGAAGTGCCGCTTAAAATGCCGGTGTATTTGGTTTTCAACAAAGGCAGTGTTATAAAAGGACAGAGGGTTCTTGCGGCCCATTTCGAAGATGATAATGGAAACAGATTCGCCCCATGGCAGATGTGCGATTTAAATATCACTCTGACAAATCAGAATGGCCAAACAACTCAACTTGTTCTGAAATATGATGAGGAATTCACGGGTTATTACATTAACACTTCCTCAATAAATCAAGGAACATACACTCTTAATGGAGTGCTTTCAGGTAACAGCGTAATAAGCAGTTATTCCGTAAAAGAGAGTATTCTCTATGTCGGCGATGAATCAGGAAGAACGCCGCCTGTTTTGGTGGCCAGTGATCTGACAAAAATATACGGACAGAACGGTGATCTTATAATCAGTTTAAAGGACATTTTCAATAAACCGTTAGCTTACTCTCTCGTTCATGTCAATCTCAACGGCAGATCAACAACAGTATTTACTGATGCCAACGGCCAGGCTCGTTTGGGTGTAAATCTTGCACCTAACACATATTACGCATACGTTTATGTGGATGCCAACAATCTCTACTTTGCTTCATCAGTTACAGCAAAGATTGTCATCAAGAAGGCAGCCTCAAAATTAACTGCCAAAAAGAAAACATTCAAGGCAAAAGCCAAAAGCAAAAAATACACAATAACCCTGAAGGATGTCTATGGAAAAGCAATCAAGAAAGCCAAGGTAACAATTAAAATCAAGAAAAAAACATATAAGGCAACAACAAACGCCAAAGGAAAGGCAACTTTCAAAGTGAAACTGACCAAAAAGGGCAATTATAAGGTCACTGTCAAATATGGAGGAAACGCATATTACAATGGAGCCTCAAAGAATATTAAAATCAGGATAAAGTAGTTATAAAGAAGTATATAAACTTAACAATTATAAAATTAGTTAAAATACGATTTGTCAAATCAGACATTGCTGTAATTAAATTATACACAAGTTAATAAGAATATATTTAAATTGGAGTAAAATCAATATGAATATTTGAAAAGTAAGAAAAAATAAGTCAAAAATTTTTCGGCGAGAAATCAAAAAATTAATTTGGCGGACATTCTAACCAAGTATTTATATTCGTTTTTACTAATTTTTAATTAATTATATTTATATTTGGGGGAATAATTATTTTCAATAAAAAATTCATGCTGATTGTTATTGCTCTTATAGGATTGCTAACGATTTCAGCTATTGCGGCAAGTGATTTAAACACTGATAATGAAGATTTGTCCCTTACTGATGGAAACGTCATAAATGTTTCTAATGGTGATGGCATTATTGGGGATTTTGATGATGACGATGATTGGGACGACGATGATGATGACGATGATGGCCCGGACGACAATCAGGATGATGGCCAGGATGACATTGAGGAATGGGGTAATGTCATTTACTTTAATTCAATGGTCCTTACCGATGGCGATGGATCTAAAGAAAACCCATATAACTATTTAAACAGCGATAGGATTAAGTTTAATTGCACTGCTTATTTAGCAGATGGCGAATATAATCTTGAGGATCTGTGTTTGGTGGATGGAGTTAAACTGATTGGCCAATCTAGACTTTCCACCATTATCAACTGTGATGTCTCCAATCAATATGATTTTATAATTGACGATGATTCATTTCTTTCATTGATTAACTTAACTTTAAAAAATGCCAATATTCTTAATCATGGCACATTAAATGCCGATAATGTAAAATTTCAAGGAAATGACATATTCGGCACTGATTTTGGCGGAGTAATCTTTTGTGATTCTCCTATGGATTCAAGAACTACATTGGTCCTAAATAAGTGCGTGTTTGAAGATAATCAGGATTATAATGGGGGAGTTATTGCGGCCATGAATTCGGATATCGACATTTCAGGTTGCGATTTTCAAATTTTTCATTCGGATTATAAGGGCGGAGCCATTTACTGTTTGAACTCAAAATTGGATATTTCAAAATCAACTTTCGCCCCGATTCCAAATACTTGGAATACTTTGCAGCAATTGAAGCATGGTTACGGTTACGCTTCCTATTATGGGGGTTCAATTTATTGTGAAAATAGTAAATGCTGGTTTAGCGAGTGTACTTTTAAGGAATCTAAATCTTATAGTTTTGGAGGATCAATTGCCTTATTAAAATCCAATGCCACTATTGAGGGCTGTTCATTTTCTTATTCCTCATCATTAACTGATGGAGGAGGCGCAATTTATAATTCAAATGGAAATCTGAAGATTGAAGAGTCATCATTCACCCATGGTAGTTCAGAGTTCGGTGGAGCCATTTGTAATTTAAATTCTGTTCTAACCCTTGATTTTTCTGAGTTCAATAACAATTCCGCCACATATGGCGGGGCATTATATGATATGTACGGTTCCTTAAATATCTTTGAGAATACATTCACGTATTCATATGCTTCAATCGGAGGAACAATATATACCAGAATTCCCAATTCCTTTAACTTTATGGACAATACGGTTTCCTTTTCCTTTGCCCAAGAGGGATCCAGAATATTTTTTGATGGAAAATCACAAAACATTTTCTCCAGCGTTTTCATGAATGTTTTCGATGATTATTTTGAAGAGTATTCGCAGGGATTGATGATTCCTTTAGATTCAAGCGGATTGGGAATGTCAAATATTTATTATGATACATATAAGGTAATTGCCGAATTCAAAGCAATCCTGAATGGTAGAGAATATTCTCTTAAAAGCAATGACTTAAATTATTGTACAGCTATAAACAACGCTTATGTATTCAAAGATACTTTTTCTAGTTATACTCCTTACCTTGTTTCTGATGATGGGGTCAGTTTGATGATTTATGATCCCAGCAATTTAAATAAATCCTATATTAATACTGGATATGTGGCACACAATATATCGGCCAGTGTCAGGTTTAACAGTAATTTCACCAATCCGTTTTTACATTTCTATTTATATGACGGGGATAATAAGGTCATTCAGGAATATAGTGTGGATCTGTCCAATAAAAGCGGCAATGGGGACCAGGGTTTCATAGAGAATTGTACTGTCGACTTTGGAAATGCATTCTTAACCACAAAATACGATAATCTTTATGAGGCCAGTTCTTTCAGTTCTGTTTCCTTGGTCGATTACACTTTTTCCTCATTTGATGCGTTGCCGTTTTATTATAATTCTGATGACTATGGTCTTGTAAGTTCCGTTAAGAATCAGGGAGAAGGAGGTAATTGCTGGGCTTTCGCAGGTCTTGCAACTCTTGAAACATGTCTTAAAAAAGCAACAGGAATCAGCTTTGATTTCTCAGAGGAAAATGCCAAGAATCTGATGTCTGCTTATTCCGTTTTCGGCCTCAAACTTGAAACGAATGCCGGAGGATATGAATCCATGCTGATGAGTTATTTGACAAGCTGGCTGGGTCCGCTTGATGAATCCGCAGAGGATTACGATGATTATTCCTCAATATCCATTCAAGGAAATCCGATGTTTCATATTCAAAATATCAAGTTCCTACCTGCTCGTTTGGATAGCTCTGACAATGCTTTGTATAAATTGGCAATCAGGGATAATGGGGCGGTGTCCGTCACATTTAAATGGGGTGCAGAATATCATGCAGTTTCCCTTGTAGGTTGGGATGACAACTATAAAGGAAAAGATTCATTGGGCAATGACGCAAACGGTGCCTGGATATTTAAAAACAGCTGGGGTCCGGACTGGGGAAATAACGGTTTTGGATATCTGTCATATGAACAAAAGATTTCCGAACAAATATCTCCAAATATGTACGCTTATACATTTATTTTCAATAACATTAATCCATATACCAAGATTTACCAGTATGATTATGCAGGGGTCAGTGAGTTCTATCACTATGACTCAATCTATTTCAAAAATAAGTTCATAGCCACAAATGACAGTCTGTTATCTGCTTTCGCCTCTTATTTTGATAGTGAGACGAATTTCACAGTAATGGTTTATGTCAATGACCAGCTGGTCCATTCACAAAGCGGCATGGCCTTTGCAGGATATAATACCATGCCTTTCAATGACTTCATTCAGTTAAATGAAGGTGATGAATTCACCATTGCGCTCAATAATCATAATCAGGGCGATAACTGCATTCCTGTTTGTTCAGCTGATGAGATTACTAAAAAAACATTCAATTCAAATGTTTCCTTCATCAGCATTGATGGTGAAAACTGGTTTGACTTATATGATTATGCAGACAGCTGTCATGTAGCATGCATTAAGGCTTTCACTCAGGAAGTTGATTTGAAAAGCATAAGGATTAATATGGACGAATTTAATCTGGTTAATACTAAAAATTTCAATATTAAGATTCGTTTCGATGATTTTGTGGGCATTGAGTCTATCGATTATTGCTTGGTGAAAGTCACTGTAGACGGCAAGAGCTATTATGCCCAAATAAAAGATGGAATGGCTCATCTGAATCTTTATTTGGCGGATGGAAATCATAGCTTGTCCGCACAATATAGGGATAATGTATTCGAATCCAATGTGGTCCAATTTAATTTCACGGTTGATTCTAATCACGATACCCAATCCTTCAATAGCCTTCAGGACATCATCAACAACGCAGCCGATAAATCCAGCATTAATCTTAACAAGGATTATTTCTATGATGGGCAATTTGACAATGGGGAATATGGAGTTCAGATCAACAAATCAATAACCGTCAATGGAAACGGCCATGTTATTGATGGATTGTCTGAGGCCACCGGATTTTACATTAGTGCCAACAATGTTGTTTTAAACAATATCGTATTCAACAATACGGTTTCAAGAAATGGAGGGGCAGTTTATATTGCAGGGCGCAATGTCACATTAAACAACTGCATTTTCATCAATTCCCGAGCAGCTCAAAACGGCGGAGGAATCTACTCTTTATTTGACGTCACATTAAATAACTGCAGATTTGTCAATAACACTGCCAATGTCGGTGGAGGATTATACCTGATAAGTGCTGCGACCAGCAACATTCAAAATTCCTATTTTGATAATAATTTTGCATATGGTGGTTGTGCAGTTTATGTTGGAGGCATTGGCCACTGCTTTGTTTCATACACAAATTTCACAAATAATGCTGCCGAGTATAATGGCGGAGCAGTATTGTCTTCCGTTTATTATAGTAATTTCACAGACTGTCTGTTTGTAAATAATTCTGCCAGTTATGGCGGTGCAGTCTTTTCCAATTCTTATTCAATAGGATTTGAGGGATGTAAATTTTTAAGAAACCTTGCAAGGGATTATGGTGGCGCAATAATGGCGTATAATATTATAAATATTTTTGATTCAGAATTTGTCAATAATTCTAATCTTGAAGCAGGTTATTCTCTCTACGGTGGTGCTGTTTATTCAATCGACAATTTAAAAATTTATAATTCCCGGTTCACAGGCAATCATGCGGAGTATGGTGGAGCCATTTATAATGCAAAAGCGGTTCTGGATTCAAATTTCACTGATAATTCTGCTAAGCACAGTGGAGGTGCTATTTATAACGGCAATTATGCAAAAAACTGTATTTTCAACAATAATTCTGTCGAAATGCATCCGCCTTCTATTTATACTGCAGTTTATCTTTATGGTGGAGCTGTTGATGCTGTAAATTCAGTAGAAAATTGCATTTTCATCAATAATTCTATTGAGTGTCATCCTGCTTCCAATTCCACGGCGGTTTATAGTTATGGGGGAGCCATTTATAATGCAAAAGTGGTTAAGGATTCAATTTTTATTAATAATTCCGTTTCTTATGATGGTGGAGCTATTAGTAAAGTAAAAGTAATTAGGGATTCAAAGTTCATTAACAATTTGGCTTCTTATGGTGGGGGAGCAATTTTCGTAGATGTAATTGTGAATTCAACGTTTATTAATAATTCTGCTGTTTATAGTGGTGGAGCCGTTTATGATGGAAAGATAATTCGTGATTCTATGTTTATCGATAATTTTGCTGAGTGGGGAGGAGCTATCTATAAAGTGGGAGTAATCGGGGATTCAAAGTTCATTAACAATTCCGCTTATAGCGGTGGAGCCGCATATATCACTGAAGGCTATACAAACATTACCAATTCTTCATTCGCCAATAATTCTGCTCTTTATGGAGGGGTTATCGCTTCAAATAATGCAAATATTGTTGTTAATATGTCATCCTGCAACTTCACAAATAATAAGGCTGTTTGGAGTGGTGGAGCTATCTATTCCGGTCAAAATGGATCTTACTTTATTGAAAGCTCTAGTTTCATTAACAATTCCGCCACTTATGGAGGGGCCATTTATTCAATTGTTCAGCTTGGAGAACCTCTATCCGTCCTTGACATTCATTCCAGTACTTTTTCCGATAATGTTGCGCTGTTCAGTGGAGGTGCAATTAGCTCGGATGGCAAATGTATTATTGAGGCTTCTAGTTTCACGAATAATTGCGCTGAATATGGAAATACCCTTTATGCTAGAGCTTATTTGGATTTGAGAAATTCAAAAATCAGATCCGATACTAATGTCTCTCAGATTTACTTCTGTTATCATTATGGGGATAATGATACTGTTTATGGGGATTTATACTTAAAGAATAATAAGATTGATGCAAAAGGTCCAGCCATTTATTATAGTGAAAATGAAATACCATATAAATTGCCATTGTATCTTGTTTTCAATAATGTCCGGGCCGTTAAAGGCCAAAATGCTACCATATGTCATTTTGAAGATGAAGATGGAAACCTATTTGCGCCATGGGAAATTGCAGACTTGGAGGTTACATTAACAAATCAGTATGGAAATGCAATCAGGTTAGGTTTAAAATACAATATGGATTTGCAGGGATATTCCCTAAACACTTCCTCATTGGACTATGGAAAATATAAGCTTAATGGGGTATTGTCCACCAATCAGCTAATAAGCAATTATCAGGTAAAGCAGGCAATTTTATCCGTCACAGATGAATCCGGCAAAACAACGCCAGTTTTAAAGGCTTCCGATTTGACGAAAGTTTATGGTAAAAATGGGGAACTTGTAATTACTTTAAAGGACTGCTTGGGTGATCCGATAGCTAATAATTTCATCAATGTCAATATAAACGGTAATGTAGTGAGAATAAAAACGGATTCAAATGGTCTGGCAAGATTGGCTGTCAATTTAAATCCGAATACATACGCTGCAACCATAAGTTATGCTGGAAATGATGAATACTCAAGCGCAGCAGTGACAGCAAAGATAATCATTAAAAAAGCAAATCTGGTCATGACTGCTAAAAAGAAAACATTCAAACAAAAAGCAAAGACAAAGAAATACACAATAACGCTGAAAAATGACCTTAAAAATCCAATTAAAAAGGTTAAAGTGACTATAAAAGTCAATAAAAAAGTTTACTCAGCTAAAACTAACTCAAAAGGTAAAGCCACTTTCAATCTCAAAAAACTGACTAAGAAAGGAACATATAAGGCAGTAATTACCTTTGCAGGCAATAAGTTATATAATAAGGTAACAAAAAAAGTAAAAATTAAAGTGAAGTAGGTGAATTTACAAGGGGACTGGTATTCAAAGTGTGTGGTTGCTATGAAGATGAAACATTTAATATTAATTAGTTTAATGCTGGTAATTCTAACAATGGGCATTGTTAGCGCATCAGATGATGTTTCTTCTGATGGGAATATTACGGCAGACGATTATACGGTATCTGATAAGGACACATCTGATGTTGATGAAGTAATTGCATTGGATGAAAGGGAAGATGATGTTGAGATTATTATTCATGGTTATGATAGGGAAGAAAACAGTTGGGAAAATACGAAATTGGATGGCGAGGATTATTTTGCTGAAATTTATGCATCTGAAGATGCAACCGGCAATTTAACTGTTTATGTCAATGGTGAAGAATGCTTTAAAAAGGGCATATCTGAATGTAGTCAATTGCTTAATGATCAGGGAGAGTATGGCTATTGTATTGGTCCACAAGATACCAATTATGCTTTTGATTTGGGAAAATATCATGTAATGGTGCTCTATAGTGGTGACGAGCAGTATCTGCCGACTTATACAAGCAACACAATTAGAGTAGTGGAAAAGGAGTATGTTAGTTATGGCCAGGATGCAGTCAACATCGATATTTATGGATATAATTATGATTATGGGGAGTGGAACGATATTGCACTGGCTGACGATGATTATTTTGCCGGAATCTATGCGCCTGATGGCATAACGGGCAATGTGACTGTTTTTGTAAATGACACTCAATGCTTCAAAAAGGACATATCCGATATTGACATGTATTTTGATAATGACGGTTATTATGAATACTGCATTGCACTGAAGGATCTTGATTATGAGTTTTCTCCTGGAATGTATTATATAAACATAGTTTATGATGGAAATGGATTCTATTCATCAGCTTCCGAACATGGGCCTATAAAGGTAGTGGAAGAGAGCAATAATTCGGATGAGGTTGGAATTGTCATTTATGGTTATGATAAGGAATACAATATGTGGAACAATATCGAATTGGGCAGCGGAGATTATTTTGCCGCAATTTATGCTCCAGATGATGCGACAGGCAATGTGACTGTTTTTGTCAATGGAGTCCAGTGCTTTAAAGAGGATATATCTGATTGCCCTCAATCCACTGATTCCTGGGATGATTTAATATATTGTATCGGGCTGGAAGATGTTGATTATGAGTTTTCCCCTGGGAAATACTTTGTAAAAATAGTCTATGATAGAGGTGGGAATTCCTCACAAGTTATTGAAAGTGATGCAATTAACGTGGTGGAAGAGGATTACTGCGATGACGGGCTTGAAGAAATCGGAGTTGTTATCCGTGCAGACAATATTGGATTGAATGGTAAAGATTATTTTGCGGTAATTCATGCTCCTTATGATGCAACCGGTGGCATAAAGGTTTATGTCAACGGCACTTTATGCCTTAAAGATGAGATATATGCCCTTCCCGAGTTTATTGATGATGAAGGCTATTTGGAATATCGCATAGGTCCACATGATGTTAATTATGAGTTTTTCCCTGGAAAATACATTGTTAAAATAGTCTATGAGGGGGATGAAACTTACGAATCGACTTCTGAAAAGGCTACCATCAACATAGTGGATGTGAGTCATGAGGGTGAAAATCCTGATGACTTTAAAATCGTTATTTATGGTTATGATAAGCACATGAACAGATGGATGAACATTGAATTGGATGATAATTGGTTTGCTTTACTTCAGGTCCCTTATGATGCAAAAGGAAATGTGTCCATTTTTGTCAATGGAACTCGGTGCTTTAATAAGGACGTTTCTAAATGCAGGGAGTTATTTGATGATATTGATGGACATTATGAATTCTTTATTTACCCACGGGATGTTGATTATGAGTTTTCTGTAGGCAAGTATTCTATAAACATAGTTTATGATGGGGATGATTTTTACCTGCCAACCGCTAAAAGCGACATTATCAGAGTGGTGGAAAACGGTTATGATGATGGAGGAAGAGATGCAGTCGATATTATTATTCGGGGAGGCGATAGTCCTAAATTAAATGGCGAGGATTATCTTGCCGTAATTTATGCTCCGGATGATGCGACTGGTAATGTGACAGTTTTTGTCAATGATGTGCAATGCTTTAAAAATGACATAAATAAATGCCATAAATTTATTGATGATGATGGTTGCTCAGCATATTGCATTAGGCTACAGGACATTGATTATAATTTGCCTTTAGGAAAAAGCTCTATAAAAGTGGTTTATGACGGAAGTAACTTTTACTCAGCGGCTTCTGAAAGCAACACCCTCAAAATAATTGATGAAAAGAGTGGAGGCAATTCCAATAATGGTCCGTCTGCCAATCCGGTTTCAGGTTCTGTTAAAAAGGACACTGTCAAGCTAACTCTCAAAAAGGTTAAGGTTAAAAGATCCGCTAAAAAATTAATCTTGCAGGCCACTTTGAAAATCAACAATAAAGCTAAAAAAGGCTTGAAAGTCACTTTCAAGTTCAACGGTAAAAAATTCACTGCAAAAACTAATAAGAATGGCATTGCAAAAGTAACTATTAAAAAATCAGTATTGAAAAAGCTTAAAATCGGTAAAAAGGTAAAAATCCAAGTGTCCTACGGTAAAACCACTAAAAATCTCATCGTTAAAATTAAAAAATAGGAGTGATTTCATTATTTCATATTTATAAAACTGGGGTGTTATCATGAAAATAAAACATTTAATGCTAATTAGTTTGATGCTGGTCATTCTGACAATGGGTGTTGTCAGTGCATCGGATGATGTTTTATCTGATGTAAATTTAACAACAAGCGATAATGAAATATCTGATGAGGGTTTTGTATTTGATGATGAAAATATTGGGTCAAGTGATGATATTGTATCTAGTGAGGATGTTGCCTCGAGTGAGAGTATCGAATCCGGTAAAGATGAAGTAATTGCATCCGATGAAAGGGAGGAGGGCGTTGAGATTTTTATTTTTGGTTATGATCGTGAGGACAACAGTTGGACTAATACGGAAATATTTGATGATTATTTTGCAGTATTTTATGCTGCCGAGGATGCAACGGGCAATATAACAGTTTTTGTCAATGGAGTCCAATGCTTTAAAAACAGTATATCGGGTTTTAATAAATTTGTTGATGAATGGGGCAATTCCGGATACTATATTGGAGTAGATGATGTTGACTATGATTTTAATTTAGGAAAATATCATGTGGCAGTGCTCTATAGTGGAGATGAGGATTATCTGCCAGCTTATGAAAGTAACACCATCAGGATAGTGGAAGTCGGCTATGTTGATGATGGTCAGGATGCAATTAATATTATTATATGGGGCTATGATTATGATGACGGTATGTGGAATAATATTGAATTAGGTGCTGAAGATTTTTTTGCTTCAATTTATGCGCCTGATAACGCAACCGGCAACATAACAGTTTTTATTAATGACACTCAGTGCTTTAAAAAGGATATATCTGAATGCCCACGGGGAACTGATGATGATGGGGATCTGGTGCATTATATTGCGGTAGACGATGTGGATTATGAGTTTTTGCCGGGAAAATATCTGGTAAACATAATCTATGATGGAGATGAATCCTATTCATCAACTTCCGAAAGCGGCCTTATTAGGGTTGTGGAAGAAGGCCACGATGATGGGGGGTATGATGAAGTTGAAATCGCTATTCATGGTTATAATCAGGGTTTGGAAGAGTGGGAATATGTTAAATTGGATGGTGAAGATTTTTTTGCTACAATTTATGCATCCGAATATGCAACTGGCAATATAACCGTTTTTGTAAATGGCACTCAGTGCTTTAAGAAGGATATATCTGAATGCCCTCAGTTCACTGATGCTGAAGGTGAGTTAGTATATCGCATTGGCCAGCAAGATGTTGATTATAACTTTTCCCTTGGAAAATACCGTGTGAAAATAGTCTATGATGGAGATAAATATTACTCTCCAGTCGCTGAAAGTAAAGAGATTATCATAGTGGCAGAGGATTATGATGACGGTGAGGGTGATGATGACGGTGATGACGAGCAGGATGCCGTTGAAATTATTATTTATGAATCCGTTATTTTGGATGGGGAGGATTTTTTTGCTTCAATTTATGCGCCTGATAACGCAACCGGTTACATAACTGTTTTTGTTGATGGTACTCAGTGCTTTAAAAAGGATATATCTAAATGTCCTAACTATATTAATGAATATGGTGATTTAGTATACTGCATTGGTCCGCAGGATGTTGATTATGACTTTTATCAGGAGGAGTATTGTATAAAAATAGTTTATGATGGAGATGGATATTATCCGTCTGTTTGTGAAAACAAAACTGTAGAAATGGTGGATGATTGGAATTACAATGACATGCCAGATATGGAGGTAGTTGATGTTGAAATTGATATTTCCGGTTGCGGCAAGGATGAAATTAGTTGGTTGTATACTGAATTAAGCGGTACGGATTATTTTGCTTCAATTTATGCACCTGAAAGTGCCACAGGTAATATAACTGTCTTCGTTGATGGTGTTCAATGCTTTAAAGATGATATCTCTAAATGCCCTATCTTTAGTGAGGGGAGTGGCTATTCAGTATATTGCTTTGGTCCGCAGGATTTGGATTATGACTTTTCTCCTGGAAGGTATTTTGTAAAAATAGTCTATGATGGAGATAGGCATTACTCGCCAGTCACTGAAAGCAATCTGATTAGGCTTGTGAAGGAAGGTTATGATGAGGAGAAAGAGGGAGTTAAAATTGTATTTTATACCTATGAGGATACTAAATTGGATGGTGGTGATTGTTTTGCGGCAATTCATGCTCCTCAGGAAGGTTTAACGGGCAATATAACTGTTTTTGTCAATGACACCCAATGCCTTAAGGGAGAAATCTCCGAATGTCTTTCAGAATCCGGATTTTCACAGAGCATATATCGCATTGGTCCGCAGGATGTGAATTATGCCTTTTCTTCAGGAAAATATCGTGTGAAAATAGTATATGATGGAAACGGATATTACTCCTCCGCCTCTGGAACTGATATTGTTACCATAATAGGCGGGAAAAATACTCATGTCGATGGAAACAGTCATGGCGGAGTGAATCCTTCTGGCGGCGCAGCTTCTGTGACCACTAAAAATCCTGTTCAGGCGTCTGTTAAAAAGGATACTGTCAAATTGACTCTCAAAAAGGTTAAGGTTAAAAGGTCCGCTAAAAAGTTGGTTCTGCAGGCCACTTTGAAAATCAACAGTAAAGCCAAAAAAGGCTTGAAAGTCACTTTCAAGTTCAACGGTAAAAAATTCACTGCAAAAACCAATAAGAAGGGCATTGCAAAAGTAACCATCAAGAAAAAGCTACTTAAAAAGCTTAAAATTGGCAAAAAGGTAAAAATCCAAGTGTCCTACGGCACGGCCACTAAAAATCTCGTCGTTAAAATTAAAAAATAGGAGTGATTTCATTATTTCATATTTAAAACTGGGGTGTTATCATGAAAATAAAACATTTAATGCTAATTAGTTTGATGCTGGTTATCCTGACAATTGGTGTTGCCAGCGCATCGGATGATGTTTTATCTGATGTAAATTTGACAACAACTGATAATGAAATCTCTGATGAGGGCATTGTATTTGATGATGAAAATATTGGCTCATGCGATGATGGGGAATATGGTGACGATGCAGTATCTATTGAAGACGAATCAATTGCATCAAAGGATGAAAGGGAAAATGCAATTAAAATCGATGTTCATGGATATGATAAGAAGATGAAAAGTTGGACTAATACGGAGTTGAGTAAGAGAAGTTATTTTGCTGAAATCAGCGCACCTGATAATGCAACGGGCAATGTGACAGTTTTTGTCAATGGTGTTCAATGCTTTGAAAAGGATATATCTGATTGTCCTGTACTTAATGATGATTTATACTGTATTGGGCCATATGACCTGAATTATGATTTTGGTATGGGAAAATATCATGTGGTGGTTCTATATTATGGGGATGAGAACTATCTGCCGAATTATACAAGTAATGCCATTAGGATAGTGGAAGAAAATTATGTTAGCCAGGGTCTGGATGCAGTTGATATTTACATTTGGGGATACGATTATGATATAGATGATTATTGGGAAATTGAATTGGGAAGTGATGATGAGATTGCTTATATTGATGCGCCGGATGATGCAACGGGCAATGTAACTGTTTTTGTTAATGGGGTTCAGTGCTTTAAAAAAGATATATCTAATCTTGATAAGAATAGTTATGGGGATTACTGTATTTCACTAAAAGATATTGATTATGAGTTTCTCCCTAGAAATTACCAGTTAAAAATAGTTTATGATGGAAACAGGATGTATTCTCCATTTTCTGAGGAGGATGTTATCAGAATAGTGGATGATTCCCTCGAGGAATTTGAATTTATTTATATTTATGATGCTGTTAACCTGTTGGGTGATGACTGGTTTGCTTCAATTTTTGCGCCGGATGATGCAACGGGCAATGTAACTGTTTTTGTTAATGGTGTTCAATGCTTTAAGAAGAGTATATATGATTGTCCTCATGATATTGATGATACAGATTTAACGTATCGTATTGGTCCGCATGATGTTGATTATGAGTTTTCTCCGGGGGAGTACTTTGTAAAGATAGTCTATAGTGGAGATGAACATTGGTCACAGATTGTTATAAATAAAACCATTAATGTGGTGGAAGAGGATATTATTCAAGATGGGGTTGAAATTGATATTTATGGTTGCGGTAAGGATGATATGTATTGGTATTATGCGGAGTTAGGTAGTGATGATTGGGTTGCTGTAATTGGTGCACCGGATAATGCAACTGGGGATATAACTGTTTTTGTTGATGGTGTCCAATGCTTTAAAAAGGATATATCTAATTTTGATAGGGATGAATATGGGGATTGCACTATTTTACTAAGTGATCTTGATTATGATTTTTCTTTGGGAATCTATTTTGTAGAAATCATTTATGAGGGTGATGAAAATTATTCGCCAATCTCTGAAAGTAATCTGATTAGAATAGTGGAAGAAGGTTATAATGATTATGGCCCGGATGCAGTTGCAATCGTTATTTATGGATATGAAGATACTAAATTGGATGGTGAAGATGTTTTTGCTGTGATTCATGCTCATAAAGGCATTACAGGTAATGTAACAGTTTTTATTAATGGCACTCAATGCTTTAAAGAGGATATATCTGGACGTCTTTTAGATTCTGATGATTATAAGGACGTATATCGTATTGGTCCACAGGATGTTGATTATAACTTTTCTCCAGGAAAATATCTTGTAAAGATAGTCTATGATGGGGATGATTATTATTCGCCAGCATCTGAAAGCAGCATCATTACCATAATGGGTGATAACAGCAGTAATGGCGATGCCAATCCTTCCGGCGGCGCAGCTTCTCCAGTCACTAAAAATACCGTTTCTGGCCCTGCTGTTAAAAAGGATACTGTCAAATTGACTCTTAAAAAGGTCAAGGTTAAAAGATCCGCTAAAAAGTTGGTCCTGCAGGCCACTTTGAAAATCAACAATAAAGCTAAAAAAGGCTTGAAAGTCACTTTCAGGTTCAACGGTAAAAAATTCACTGCAAAAACCAATAAGAAGGGCATTGCAAAAGTAACCATTAAGAAAAAGTTATTTAAAAAGCTTAAAATTGGCAAAAAGGTAAAAATTCAAGTGTCCTACGGTAAAACCACTAAAAACATGATTGTCAAAATTAAAAAATAAGGATTAATTTCCTTATCTTATCTTTTTTTAATGTCAGAAAGTTTAATTTAAAGTCAATTGGATGATGTGCCGCATTAAAAAACGCTCATATTTTGTTCTTCAAATTTCATTCAATATTCAGCCCATTTCTTAGGATTTATAAAATGTAGGTGATTCAATTGCCAACATATTCAAAATGAGGTAAAATAAGGGTTTTGAGTGAACTCTGATTTTCACCTATTTCGGGCTCTAAAAAATCCTATCGAATAATTGATTAAAGCTATTATTAAATTCGTTGTATTCGTATTTTTTCTAAAATTATAGGCGCTACTTTTCAATATTTGATAAGTGTAATTCAATTTCATGTGTTATTGCATAAACATATGGATGTCTCTTCTAAAATACATTCTAAATGCATGTTTCAATGCCAAGTTGATGTCTCAACGTAATTTTTTTGTGAAGTTTTAGAGTCTATTTGTGCAACAAGATATGATGCAGGTTCAATTTATCTTATCAGATTATTAATATTTAGAATGGGATTAATAATGGTGGATACTCTAAAATAAATCAATTGGCCCAAATTGAGAATTAATTTTCAAAAAAAGAAGAAATCAAATGTTCGGTTAAAAAACCAAACATTCAATCAAGATCATTTGATTTTAATGGAGCTGGTCTTTTTAGCTGCGTTATACTGGCCGCTCTTTTTGATGTTTATAACAACTTTATGGGTGCCTTTTGCCAAAGCTTTGGTTTTTAAAGAGGCCACACCATTTTTATTTGTTTTTATTGTGTAGGTCTTGAACTTTTTGCCGGTATACACTTTTACAGTAAGTTTCACGCCTTTCAAACCTTTGCCTGATGCCTTATTTTTGACAGTTATCTTATAGGCCCCAGATTTTTTCAAGGTCTTTTTAGGCGCCTTGATGGCATAGCTTGCTTTTGATATGGTTATGGAACTTGTCTTGTCGGGACTTGTGAATCGGCCGGCCTGTCCGTTTGATATTATGACTCTATGGGTGCCAATGGAAAGCATGGATGCGCTGTACTGGGCAACGCCATCAAAATTGGTAGTCACAGTCACGGTCTTGAAGTTGCTGCCGGTATATATCTTTAAGATAATGCTAAATCCGCTCACGGCATTTCCAGTTCTGCTGTCAATCACCCTTACCTGGAAATTTTTTCCGGAATCATAGCTGGTTGACAATGCTGTTGGAATGATTGTGACTGGAATTTGGGTGGATCCGTAAGCAATGCCCTCGCTAGGGGTAAGGCCTGAAGGATTGTTGTTGTTATTGTTGTTATTGTTGTTGGTAACAGTGGTGCCTGAGGTTGCAGGTTCCGAATTGCCTTCAAATGTGCAGTCAGTCACATTGCCCCCTTCCACAGCTCCTCCTGTGTCTGCATGATTGTTTTTGAATTTCGCATTTTTCACTGAAGAGTTACTGTCGATAATGGATAATGCTCCGCCGGTCGTTGCATTGTTTCCTTCAAACACCACATTGTCATAAACGTTCAATATTCCTTTGATGCCTTTTTCAAGGGGAACAGGATTTGCATATATTTTGATTGCCCCACCGTATCTTCCGGCCGTATTGTTTGTGAATGTGGTGGTTCCGTGGATGTTCAAACCGAATGTCTGTGTAAGGCTATCTTCGGCTATTCCGTTGTTCATGTAGATTGCGCCGCCGCCCTGATGGGCATAGTTTTCTAAAAATTTGCTGTTTGCGATATCGCTATATTGCCAGTTGCATATTGCTCCGCCGTATTGCGCGCCGTTAAAAACAAATGTTGCATTGTCAATGTAGGATTTTCCAGCGCCGCTGTAGAACCATCCATCCACTGTGAAGCAGTCGAGATAGAGTGCGCCACCGTTTCCATATGCATAGTTGTCATAAAATATGGAAGTGGTTATATTTACGGAGACGTCATCTTCTGAAGGGTAGTAGGCATATACCGCTCCTCCATCTCCGCCTTTAGCATTATTATTTGAAAAGATGCAGTAATCCATTAGAATTTCCCTATCGGTATTTATTGCTCCGCCGTTTCCTTCAGTGGCATTATTGTCGTAAAATTCGCAATTGACAAGGCCGACCTTTCCATTCCTGGAACATATTGCTCCTCCGTTTCCCTTTGCTTCATTATTCTTAAATGCGCAATTCATTGCTAAAACGTTACTGGTGGCATATATTGCGGCACCGTTTTCATAGGCGTAATTGTCTTCAAAAGTACATTGATACAATATAATTGACCCTAAACTATATATGGCGCTGCCGTTTGTGCCGACAACATTATCATAAAATCCGCAGTTTACAAATTTGACGCTGTCTCCTTCGTTATACACTCCGGAACCGGGTCCGTCTTCATAGCCTTCTAGGATATATAAGTTGGCTATCATGACGTCATCAGCAAATATTAACAGGACTCCTGTTTTTCCACACGCGTCAAGGGTATGGAGGTTTCCGTTAATCGTCAAGTTTTTATTAATTGATACTCCATATTTGGCCTGTCCAAATTCGTCATCGCAATAATAGTTATATTCCAAGTTTATTTCAGAGTTTTCCTCTGCGTCGTTAATCAGTTCTTGAAGTTCTGTAAATGTTCTCCATTCAGTGTCGTCTTTAAGCATATCATCGGATGAATGTTCTCCGGAAGCATCAATATCTGATTCTTCCTCCATTGCACTTGTTGCATCGTTGTTTTCGTTAAGCTCTACTGTGTCGCTGGTATCATTTGCCATATCGTCTCCCATGTCGCTTGCGCAGACTGAGGACATTGTTGTGATGACCACCACCAACATCAACAGAACAAAAATATTCTTTTTATTTAACATAATACTATCTTTTTCTTTAATTAATATAATATTTTTGCATAAACGAACTGTCTTAATCTAAATCAAAATATTATAATTTAAATATGTTAAAAATTATACATTTAACCATGTTTGATAAAAGGGCTTTATTTATAATATTTTCAATAATTCTATTAATCGGTGCTGTCTCGGCAGTCAGCGCAAATGATTCAAATCAAACAACAGAAATAACTGAAGAAGTAATTACTGATGATGTCAGTGATGTAGTTTCTGAAAGTCCGCAGACGGAACTTAATGATGTTCAAAAAAAGACTTTCACGGATTTGAGCAATGACATCAATGGCAATAATCGTACGGATGTTTATTTGAATCATGACTATGCATTTGACTCCGAGTCGGATGCTAGTTTTAATGAAGGAATCAATATTTATCGTGCCGTAACCGTTTGGGGCAATGGCCATACGGTGGACGGTAGCAACAAGGCAAATATTTTTAAGATAAGCGATGGAAACGTCGTATTCCATGACATCGTTTTCACCAATGCCAAGGCAGCTTCTGAGGGAGGCGCCATCAATGGCGCATGCACTGCAGTGAACTGTACTTTCAGCCGAAATTCTGCAGGCTATGGCGGTGCAACCTATGGGGCTTCCTGTGTGGATTGTAGGTTTTATGGAAACACGGCAATATATAACGGCGGTGCGAGCTGCGGCGGTTCTTTCACGAATTGTATTTTCAAGGGGAATTCCGCACATTACTACGGGGGTGCTATTTACAGTGGAGGAAACACGAGGCGTTATTCGATTGTGAACTGCACCTTTGAGGAGAATCATGCCAATGTAGGGGGCGCTGTCAATGTCCTATTTCCTGAATACAGTCCTGTTAATGATTGTACATTTATCCGAAATTCCGCTGTATGGGAAGCCGGTGCGGTTTATAGCGTTACCTGTGTGAACTGTAATTTCACCGGCAACTTTGCGGATTATGGTGGTGTGATGAAGTATGGATCCGCCAGCAATTGCATTTTCACAGATAATTCCGCAGTATTTGGCGGTGCAGCATATCAGGCTACTTGTGTGTACTGTAACTTCACTGGAAACTCTGCGGATTATGGCGGTGCAATATATGATGGTTTCCGCACTGAAAATTGCAGGTTCACTGCAAATTATGCCCAGTTCGGCGGTGCAATGTACGGTAAGGACAATACTGTAGACACATGTTACTTCATAGACAATTATGCCAAAAACGGCGGTGCAGCATACTATGTGAAAGCAAAAAACTGCAACTTCGCATATAATGAGGCAATTGAATATGGCGGTGCAATGTATGGCGGATCTGTAACCGCATGTATCTTTAAAGGCAACAAGGCGGGGGTTTCCGGAGCTGACACGTACAATACTGAAATTTCCGGCTCATCTTCAGCCATATCAAATGATGAGGATTTTGTCTACTTTGACGCACATGCTTCACATGATGGCGACGGGTCTAAAGACAATCCATATAAATATTTGTATGCCGATAGGATAAGCTCCAGGGTCACTGCCTACTTTGCAGAGGGAACCTATGAATTGAATGCCTCATGCACGATTGCCGGAGCCAGGCTGATAGGAGAGGGAAATGTCGTAATCAATTCCAAACTGATCAATCAATATGATTTCATCATTAGGGAAAATTCATATCTGGAGTTGGACAATTTAAATTTGAAGAATGTGCGCATTCTCAATCAGGCCACATTAACTGCAGAAGATGTTTATTTTGAAGAGTGCAAGGAATTCGATTCACTAAATCCACTGGAAATTGAATACGGTTCCGGATTTTTCGACAGCTCTTATGGAGGAGTGATTGTCTGTGATAGTCCAAGCGACAGCAAATCCACTTTGGTTTTAAACGGATGTCATTTTCAAAGGGTCTTTGATGCTTTTAATGGCGGAGCTATTGCAGCCATAAATTCAGACATTTCCATTTCAAACACGGTATTTTTCCACTACTCTTCCACTTATAAGGGAGGCGCAATATATTGTCTAAATTCCAATTTAAATCTTTACAATGGAAGATTCACTCCATTTACTAGTTCTGATGATGAGGATTATACTGTCAGCCAATATAAGGCTTATACATCCTATTATGGAGGTTCCATTTATTGTGAAAATTCAAACGCTTTTATAGACAGGTCCAATTTCGATGGTTCCGTCAGTTTTAGTTTTGGAGGATGCCTTGCTTCACTAAATTCAAATATAACGGTCAGGGAAACCAATTTAAATAATTCTGCATCTTTGGCAGACGGTGGTGGCGCAATATATAATTCAAATGGCGAATTATATATTTTCGATTCAACATTTTACAATAACAGTGCAGAATTTGGTGGAGCCATCTGTAATCTGAATTCGATTTTGGCTTCGTTTCATTCCACCTACAGCAACAATCACGCAAATTTTTATGGAGGTGCGATATATGATATTTACGGAACCGTGAACTTCTATAGAAACTGGTTCTATGTTTCCCATGCTTTAGTTGGCGGAACAATATATACCAGAATTCCGAATGAATTTGTCATGCACTTCAATACGATGGGCGACAGTTTTGCAAATCAAGGGTCTTCTATATTCTATGATGGGAAAAGAGAAAATGTAATTTCCAATTATTATGCCAATGATTATCATGTTTTCGCAGAATTCCGCGCCACTCTCGATGGCGAGGATTACTATATTATAAGCAATCCGCTATATTACCAATTTTCGTCTTCTGAAGTTGACCATTTATATTACCCTTATCCTGTTTATGAGGTTTATGACGATTTGGTCAGAATGGTGATTTACGGCACTGATGATGATAAGAATCTGACCTCAATTGCCACCCATGAAGCCCTCAATAACATTTCAGTCAATATTTCCTTCAGCGACAGGTTTGTTAATCCGTCATTGACCGTTTACCTGCTGGAGGATCTGGATGTCAATTTATATCTCAGGATAGTTCAAGGAAATTTATATACCGGTTCAAGGGATAAGCTTTTTGATGGTTACAGGCTTATCGATAGCTATAGCGTAGATTTGTCCAATAAAATCCTCAACAATGGAAAATATAGTGTCATATCACCTTGCACTATCGATTTTGGAGATTCATTTATAAGCATTAAATACGATAACCTTTATGAGGCGGCTTCCTTTAATCCGGTCAGTTTGGTTAATAATTCAGGTTCAGCGTCAAGTTCATCTCAAACAGAGCCGTTGGCCTCCTATTACAATTCCAATGATTACGGTTATGTCAGTTCAGTCAAGGACCAGAAGAACGGCGGGAACTGCTGGGCGTTTTCCGGCATTTCCACTCTTGAAACTTGCCTCAGCAAGGCAACAGGAGTAAAATATGATTTTTCAGAGGAAAACGCTAAAAACCTGATGGCCGCTTACTCTGTTTATGGTATAAAAATCGAAACCAACTACGCCGGATATGAGTCAATGATATTGAGTTACCTGACAAGCTGGCTGGGTCCGATTGACGAGTCAGTTGAAAGTTATGACGACTATTCCTCAATATCCCTTCTGGAAAATCCGATGTTCCATATCCAAAACGTTAAGTTCTTGCCTGCCCGTTTGGATCGGGATGATAATTATATGTATAAGCTGGCAATAATGGATTATGGTGCCGTTTCGGTAACATTTAAATGGGGTAAGGATTACCATGCAGTCTCCCTTGTCGGTTGGGACGATAACTATAATGGAAAGGACTCATTAGGAAATGATGCTCATGGTGCTTGGATATTCAAAAACAGTTGGGGTCAGAATTGGGAAAACGACGGTTTTGGATATTTGTCCTATGATCAAAAGATATCCGAGCAGATATCTCCGAATATGCATGCCTACACATTCGTTTTCAATGACAACAATCCATACACTAAAATTTATCAGTATGATTTCGCCGGAATCAGTGAATTCTATCATTATATGGACTCAATCTACTTTAAGAATTCTTTCATAGCAGAAAATGAAAGCCTCTTATCTGCATTTTCCACATATTTTGACAGTGAAACCAATTTCACCGTCATGGTTTATAAGAACAATCAGTTCATGTTCTCTCAGGATGGCACCGCTTATGCAGGATACTATACCCTACCTTTCAACACTCTTGTTCAGCTAGATAAGGGTGATGAGTTCAGCATTGTTGTCCATAACCACAACAATGGTAATAATTGTATTCCAGTTTGTTCGGCCGAGGAAGTTACCAAAAAGACTTTCAGCCAGAATGTATCTTTCATAAGCGAGGATGGAGTGACATGGTTTGACCTGTATGATTATGCAGGCTCATGCAATGTGGCATGCATCAAGGCATTCACTCAAAATGTCAATTTGAGAAGCATCAGGGTTGACATTGATGAGTTCAGCTCAGTTAATACAAAAAATTTCAACATTAAGGCCACTCTAAGTGATGTTGATGTCAACGCCCTTAATTATTGCTTGATGAAATTCGTCATTGACGGCAAGGTTTATTATGCCCAAATCAAGAACGGAAAGGCTTCATTGAATGTTAATTTAAATGAAGGGCAACACACTCTATCTGCACAATATAAGGATAACGTATTTGAGTCAAATGTTGTTCAGTTTAGTTTTAGAGTCAGCTGTGACGGCTCCGGCCAGTCATTCAATGCCATTCAGGACTTAATCAATGATGCGGAGTCAGGTTCTTTAATTACTCTTTATAAGGATTATTTCTATGACGAGCAGTTTGACGATGGCGAATATGGGGTCAACATCAACAAAACAATAAGAATCAATGGAAACGGCCACGTCATCAATGGTCTGTCCAAGGCTGCAGGCTTTTATGTCAGCGCCAACAATGTTGTTTTGGAAAACATAGTATTCCGCAATACGTTTTCCAGCAATGGGGGTGCCGTATACATTGCCGCCGGCAATGTCACCTTAAATAATTGCAGTTTCATCAATTCCACGGCGGTTCAAAATGGCGGTGGGCTCTACTCTCTGTTTGACGTTAGATTGAATAACTGTAAATTTATCAATGATTCTGCCAATATGGGCGGAGGAGCATATCTGATGATCAGCAAAGAATCATCCATTAAAAACTCTTATTTCGACAATAATTCTGCACGGATACACGGTTCTGCAGTATATGCAAGTGGTATCGGAACTAATCTGATTTCATCCACTAATTTCACAAATAATAAGGCCATTTACAATGGAGGAGCAGTATTCTCCATAGTTCCTTATAATAATTTCACAAATTGTTTGTTTGAAAATAATTCGGCCAATTCCGGAGGTGCGGTATTCTCCAATGCCAAGCTGAACGATTTCACCAAATGCCGATTTTCAAATAATTTAGCAGAAACTTCCGGCGGAGCGATCATATCACATAACAATATCAACATTCATGATTCGGATTTCGTCAATAACACTTCAATATATGCTGAATTCTCTGCTTTTGGAAGTTATGGTGGCGGAGCGATTTACTCCTTTGACAATCTAAACATTTACAATTCCAATTTCATCAGGAATAATGCAGATTCTGGTGGAGCAATATATATCAGCAAATATCTAAAGATTTACAAATCCAAATTCATCAACAATTCCGCTTCTTATGGAGGGGCCATCTACACCAATGCTTGGCAGATGTTCAGATCCAACATGGGCATTCTATTGTTTGTCGAAGCAGATATCTACGATTCCAGTTTCATCAATAATACTGCTAAATATGGCGGTGCCGCCTACGATGTGGATTTGGTGAAAAACTGCACCTTCCTCAAAAATCATGCTGAAAACACTGCCGGTGCGATTAGTACTTCAGGAAGCATAATCGATTCCAGATTCATTGATAATTCTGCCAATTATGGTGGGGCACTCTATAATCCGGAACTTGTAGACAATTCACTGTTTGTTGACAATTCTGCTCGGTATAGTGCCGGTGCCATTTATTTATCAAAATCAAAAATATATGTTGGGGATATTGAAACCAGTTTGATTAGGAATTCCGTTTTCTTCAATAATTCCGCAAGTTATGGTGGAGCTGTAATCGTATTCGATGAAAATGAAATTAACTCCGGTATAGCCCTCAATATTTCTGACTGCAATTTCACTAAAAATCACGGCAATCTAAGCGGAGGCGCCATTTATGTATCTGCCAAATGTCTTATTATGGATTCTGATTTTGCCGATAATCTGGGAGGCAATGGCGGTGTTGTTTATGTGGATGAAAATGGAACATGCATCGTTAAACGTTCCAATTTCACCAACAATTCTGGCGAGTTTGGTGGAGCCATATGCTCATATAGTTCAAATGAAGATTCCATTAGTGGTTTAGACGTTTCATATTCTCATTTTGCCGATAATCGTGCGATTAAGAGTGGCGGAGCAATTTATTCCGATGGAAAGTGTTTAATTATAGGCTCCGATTTCACCAAGGATTCGGCCAATTGGGGGAGTGCCATTTATTCTGTTGGATATCTTGATTTGCAGAATTCCTATGTCAAATCGGAGAACCTAACTCCTGTCATGTTTAGATATCATTATGAGAATAGTGTTTACGGTGATTTATATCTGAAAAACAATAGGATCGATGCCAAATACGGTGGAATCATTTATGATGAGGACGAGATACCTTATAAGTTGCCGCTGAATATGGTTTTCAATAGCGTCATGGTAAAGAAAGGCCACTATGTCAGCATATGCCGTTTGGAAGATGAAGATGGAAATCTATTCGATAATTGTGCCGATTTGGAACTCACACTGATAAATCAGTACAATAAAGTAACCAAACTTAGTTTGAAGTATGATTTTGATTTTGCAGGTTATTATCTGGATACCTCTTCACTTGATTATGGAACATATACTATTTCAGGGTCACTGTCCACTAAAAATCTGAATTGTGCGGTAAAACAAGGGGTCCTGTATGTTGTAGATGAATCCGGAAGGGCAGTGCCTATTTTGGTATCTTCCGGCCTGACGAAGGTATACGGAAGCAAGGATGAACTTGCAATAACCTTAAAGGACCATTATGGAAATGTGATGCCTTATACTCTCATCAATGTCAATCTGAATGGAAGGACAACCATGCTCATCACAAATGCACAGGGCAAGGCCAGCCTGCCGATTAATCTTGCGCCTAATGCCTACAATGTCCGCATCAGCTTTAACGGCAATGACAATTACCTGCCAGCAGGCATTACGGTAAATGTTGTTGTTAAAAAGATCAGCTCAAAGATAACTGCCTCTAAAAAGACATTCAAGCTGAAAGCCAAAACAAAAAAATACACTGTAACTTTAAAGGGCAACGGTAAAGCGATTGCAAAGGTAAAGGTTACCTTGAAGGTTAAGGGCAAGACATATACGGCCAAGACCAATGCCAAAGGAAAAGCGACATTCAAAATTAAGAACCTGAAGAAAAAAGGCCAATTCAAGGCCACTGTCAAATTTGCAGGAAATGCGTATTACACCGCTGCCAGCAAAAAAGTCAAAATAGTCATTAAAAAGTAATTATAAGTACTACTTGAAATAGATTATAGTATAGTCAAACTGCGGGTGTTTAAATGAATAAGAAAATAATTGAATATCTAATCATAGCAACTGCCATTATCCTGTTAATTTATGGCGGGTTTGCTATTGCAGGCTACAAATATATGGAAAAGGAATCAAACGTAACAGATTCGATAACCCTATATCATCCTTCAAGCTCTGGATACGCAGTCAAAGGGGATAATGCCGAATTTAAAAATGAATTATATAAGTTTTATGATATGGACGTCAGCAAACTAAACTCTTCAGATGAAAAATTGACAAATCTCCTGTATCATTTTGCCAATCTAAATCAAGGCACAATCGATTATTTAAATGAGACTTGTTATCTAATCACAATGGAATTTGAAGATGGCAGTGGCTTTAAATATCATTCCATGATTATTCCTTATGATTCATTCAATAAAACTGATTTGTCTTTTACAAAAGATACTGATGTATATCTCTTTGAGGCTAATAACAGGGAATTTGTTGTTGACACTGCATTCAATAGTCGGGTGGTAACATGAGAGGAGATCATGATGTCTTTATCAGCTATTCCACAAAAGACGGCGATATTGCCAATAAGGTCTGCTATGCTCTGGAACAAAACGGTCTTAAATGCTGGATTGCACCGAGAAATATTGCATCCGGACGGATTTACGTTGATGAAATTGCTGATGCAATCAAATCAACAAAAATAGTTGTTCTGATTTATTCGGCCCATTCCCAGGAATCCCAGTATGTAAACAATGAGATTAAAATGGCATTTTCTAACAATAAGCAGATTCTTTCATTCAACATCGATGATTCACTACCTAAGGAAAATATGGAATATTTCCTGAAGATAACACAATGGCTGTCTGCATATCCTAATCCTGAAGACGAATTTGAAACGTTGGTCAAGGACGTATTAAAATTATGTGATGAAACCACAGAAAAACCGATACTTCTTGATTTTACTAATTTCAAAGAGGAAGATTTGTCAAAACATAAAAAGGATTATCTGTCTTTAATTTTACTTTTCACGCCTATCTATTGGGCTTCGTTCATATATATGGGTATCAGTTCAAGCAAAAAGTTATGGGCTTTGATGGGAATTGTTTATCTCATTCCAACTTTAATGTGTCTGATGATTTATTTCGGAATATTCGGCTATCTGTTTGTTGCATATCCGATGCTTGCCCTATTCAGCGTCATATATATTGTGTTCTGGATATTGGCTATCATACATGGATTGCTAATCAGAAATGAATATCTGACCAGAAAATCCGTTTTAAAATTCGCATCATCAGATGATGAACTCTTCGGATATCTTTATGACGAATATATCCAACTTTAAGGTGAAATCATGAATAATGATGTTTATATATGCTATGATGAAAGGGATAAGGAAGTCAGTGAGGCAATCTACAACATATTTGAAGAAAATAACATAGATGCCTGGATAAAATCAAAGGACATGTCTTCAAAGGATTCCGTTGATAAGATAATTAATGTAATTGAAGATTCCAAATGCTTTGTTTTAATTTATTCTAAAAATTCTATGGATACCAATTATATTGTCACTGAAACCGACATTGCATTTTCCAGAAACATTCCTATTTTGGTGTTTAACATTGACGGATCTAAAATAGGTAGGAATCTGGAGTTTATTCTTGAAACTCAAACAATACTATATTCATTTCCAAATCCTAAACGACAATTGGAAACATTAGTTAAAAATGCTTCAAATATTGCAGGAAAGCCTCTTGATGATGTGAAAATCGGTTCTAGATATCTTAAGGTGTTTGGAAAAATTAATCCGAATAAAAAAGAAGACACGTTTAAAAAATTTATTAAAATTGCCATTCCGATAGTTGTTGTGTTGATTTTAGTTTATTTCTTTGTCATAATTCCGACAGGGCAACACACTACTGAAGATGGTGTATTTGCCATGAATATAACTGATGTTGATGTCAGTGATTCAGGCAATAATTATAAATACACTGTTCATGGGCAATCTTATAATTCTCCGGCCGATTCAGTTAACTATATCATGAACATTAAGTTTTTAGATAAAAATGATAAGTTGCTCTTTGAAATAAATTCTACGGCCGATGAATTTAAATCAGGAGTGATTGGTAGTTGTGAGTTGGATAACAATAATGTTGATCATGTCGATTTTAAATTAACAGATTTAAACGGCAAGGTATTTTCCCAAGACAAGTATATCATTGAAAAAGAAAAATAATGGGTTTGGAGGATATTTCTTTAAGATTTTTAAGAAGGTATGCATAAACTCAATTAAATAACTCTAAGTTAAGAATTTAAAGATTAAAAATCAACTCGATGTTTTGAAAATTTTCTTGAAACATGTGAAAAATGATGTAAAAAATATAATGCATCATTCAATTTTTTCATTTTTTCCAAAAGAATTTTTCATTTTCATATTATCCATTTTTCATATTTTATTCTAAAATTAAAGAAATTATTTGACATAATTTATAAAAATTAGTAAATTAATTAACATTCTTCCATAAATATTTTCCTTTATGTATCTTATATATAAGTGGTAAACAAATATATTAACATTGATATTATGGAGGAATTATTATTTTTAATAAGAAGCATGTTATTTTCACGCTGATGATATTGCTTGTCTTTTTGTGTGCTGTGAGTCAGATTTCAGCAGAAAACCCGGACAATGCAACATTGGCAACAGATGAAATACAAGAGGAAATATCAGTGGATGAAGTTCAAACCACAGATGATGTTTTGACTGACTCGGAAGAAATTGATTATCATCCATTTAGTGAAATACAGGATGCAATCGATGATGCAGATGATGGAGATACGATATCCCTTACCGGATACTTTAAAGGTAGCGGAGATCAAATTGTTGTTGACAAGGCCATAACTATTACAGGACCGGAAGACGATTACGCTTATCTGACCGCTGTTGGACTTTCAAGAATATTTTATATAGAATCCTCAGGTGTGGTTCTTAAAAACCTTGTCATGAAAGCCGGTGACGCCAGTGATTATTATGATGAGTATGGCGGAGCGGTATATTGTGACGCTTATGAAAACTGTAAAATTGAAGGATGTGTCATCGGATACTGCGAAGCCGAATACGGTGGAGCGACCTATTACTGTGACGTATATGACTCCGTGTTCCTTGCAAACTCTGCTGAACGTGGAGGCGCAATGTATGGAGGAAATGCATATAATTCAGGATTTGCAAACAACACCGCATCCGACAGGGGCGGTGCGATATACCTGAGAGACGGCTGCACAGTTGACCATTGTGAATTTGAAAACAACACTGCTGAATACGGTGGTGCGGTATATTCATGTGCAGACCATAATGTGGTTTCACAATCCACCTTCAAGAATAATCATGCCGATGACGACGGAGGAGCAATCTACAACAATGATGAAGATGACAGCGGACTGAAAGTTATGAACTGCGATTTCAGATTCAACGATGCTGATGATGACGGTGGTGCAATATATACCGATGAATATGCGGATACCGTTGTTACAGACAGTTATTTCTGGGATAATGAAGCAGGATACTGGGGAGGTGCAATGTGTTACGGTACTGCATATGACTCAACATTTGCACTCAACAAAGCTGCGAGAAACGGTGGAGCAATCTATGGTGCAGAAGCGTATGACTGCTCCTTTACATGGAATTCTCCTAATGATGCATATGAGAGTGATGTCTACAGAGTAATTACAGGCAAAATCATGCTGTCACAATCAGGAAGCTACTTTGGAGACAAGACAGTCTATGCTAAAGTTGTTGACACAAACAACAACAATGCTCCAGTTGCCAATGTTCCGGTAACATTCAGATTCTCAAACGGAAAATCAGCTATAGTCTACACCGGATCCAACGGTTTTGCAACCTACAGCGTTCCGTTCAACCCTGGAACATATTCAGTGACTGCCACAATCCCGGCATCATACTCAGCAGGCGCAGTGTCAATGGGAAACATCAGAATCGCAAAGGCTCCGGCAACAATCCAGCCAAAGAAACTGACCACCAAATACGGAACCTGCAAATCCTTTAAGGTAAGGGTCATCAACTCCAAGACCAAAAAGGGAATCGGTGGCGTAAAGCTTCTCTTGAAGGTATACACAGGCAAAAAGGCTAAAAAAGTCCATGTGACAACCGATTCAAGCGGTAACGCATACTACTCTCCTTCCAAACTTAAAGTCGGAAAGCACAAGGTTAAGGTCAGCATTGCAGCAGGTGCAGTTACTGCAAAGGCCAAGAAATCCAAAATCACAGTCAAAAAGGCTTCAATTGGACTGAACACCTATGACGGAATATGGTACTACAAGGATGTCAAAAAGGGCAAATACTACATCGGTGTCTACAACAAGAATTCCGGTCAATACCTTAAGGGAATAAAACTTAAAGTAAAAGTCTACACTGGTAAAAAATCTAAAACATACACTGTAAAAACCAAAAAGGACGGTTACGCAATTCTTAAAACCAAAGGCATAAAAGTCGGAAAACATAAGGTCAAAATAACCTTCAAAGGAAACAAGAACTTCAAAAAAGCTTCAGCCAAGGCCACAATTGAGGTCACCAAAAAGATTCCGACCCGTACAGGATACTACTACATGTTCACATCCTACTCTTATTGGGGATATGGATCAAGAAGTGTCAAGGCATTTGTAAAGGACATACACGGTAATGACTTGACAAACAAAAAGATTACCATTTACGGATCCTTGGGTGGAACAACCACAGGTTATTCCGGAGACATGATTTCACTGCCTTCAGGAAGCACAGTGGTCATGAAGTTTGCCGGTGACAAGAAATACATGCCGTCAACATTTACAATACACTTCGTATGAGGATGCCCATCCTCATTTTCTTATTTTTTTTTTAGGGCAGCTAAATTAACAATTCTTCATTTTCGCATTGATTTTTTTAAACTTATGTCCGTATATAGCTTTAAAACAACTTTCGGGACAATTCATATTCAATACTTGACCATTTACATTTAAAAAAGTCAAATAATCTGCTGATTCTTTGTTCTATGGTCTTGCATTTGTCAATATATGTTTGATGCGATAAATAGTAATGTTTAATAATATGGGATACAAAACTATGAATATGAAGAAATTCAAATAATCTGATTGATTGTAAAAGCTAACATATATATTGGCGTGATTGGTTGTGTTGTGCATTAAGTGAAGATGGTTGGATAAGGCAGCAGCACTATGATAATCAGTTAATGCCTAAAAAACAATATATTAAAGTGATAAAAATGTCAAAGATAGAGATAAAACCATTTGAAGAACAGATTAGAATTGCGGGAATAGCTGGCGAACTCGAAAGGGCCGAAGAAGCAGCTTTTGAGAAGGGTTTTGAGAAGGGTTTTGAGAAGGGTTTTGAGGATGGCCATGCCAATGGCTGTGCGGAAACAGAGGAGAAATTCATTTTAAAGCTTCTTGAAACCCAAAGTCCCGAAGTGATTTCAAGAAACTTTGAAGTTTCCCTTGAAAGGGTCCTTGAAATTGCAAACGGCAACGATTGAATTTAATGTTGCCGGTCATTTTTTTCAATATGGTTATTTACTATAAAAGATATAACTATTTGCAATGAAACTTAGAGATATCCTATTAATCATAATCGTATTATTGGTCATAGTTGCAGTCTGGGCGACAGTATTCAATCCGTCAAGCTCAGTTCTCAATATGGGCTCAAAGGAAAACGTATCCATTGCGGTTACCGGAGATGTGATGTTTGCACGTAACATGGAAGGTGTATTGAGCACCGATTCATCACCGTTTGCCGGTGTTAGCGACGTCATCTCCAATGTGGATCTGCTTATAATCAACTTTGAGAATGCCGCAACCACTTCCGAAAATGCGGTCAAGGGAGACGTGCCCCTGAAGTGCTCTCCGGATTTCGTTCCCCTTGCTAAGGCAAACAACCTGACAGTTGCGGCCCTTGCAAACAACCATGCATTCGACTATGGAATCGACGGAATGAGGGACACAGTGGAAAACCTCAAGGCGGCCGACATCACTCCTATCGGTGCCGGAAACTCAGAGGACGAGGCCCATGCGGCTGTCGTGAAGGATATCAACGGAAGAAAGATTACAATCCTCAACTATATGGATTCAGAAAACTTCGGCGAATATTCACAGGATGTGATGCCTATTGCAAACGGTTCAAATCCGGGATATTCAGCATATTCATCCGAAAATGCTCAAAAGCAAATCGGCGAGCATAACGATTCTGATTTGATTATAGTGTTCATGCACTACGGAAACGAGTATCTCAACTATGCCAACGATGACCAGAAGAGGATTTCCCATGAGCTTATAGACTACGGCGCAGATGTGGTTGTAGGATCACATCCTCACGTGCCTCAGGGAGCCGAGATGTACAACGGCAAGCCTATTTTCTACAGCCTGGGCAATTTCATATTCGACCAGTCAAACGAGGAGACCCATGTGGCCTACTTCGTGGGGATGGACATGGTCGGTGACGAGTGCACATGCACAGTCTATCCTATTCGCATTTCCGGATACCTGCCGCAGCACATGGATGCAACTGAGGCAAAAAGCCTTTTAGGCGAGCTGCATCCGCAATGCAGTGAGATGCAGATAACCAATAACGGAACCGGAAAACTGACATTTAATCTCACAGACAGTTAAATGTCACATTTCATTTTTTTTAAATACTATGAGTTACATAACTAATACTAATTAATATACAGGTTGGGTTATTTTTGTTTGAATCACTAAAAAAGAAATTCTCTCGAACAAGCGAGAAACTGGAAGAGGAACTCATTGAAGAGGCAGAAGCGGAAGACAACCTCAAGGAAGAGTCAGGTTCCAGATTTTCATTTTTCTCATTTGGAAGGAAAAAGGAAGAGAAGAAGGAAGAAGCTGAAGAGGATGACGATAATTTACTTCCGCAGGCCGAAGAACCAGTTGAAGAGGCTCAGGCAGAGGAAGAAACTGTAGAAGAAGTGCCTGCAGTGGAAGAATCAGTTGAAGAAGCTCCCGAAGAAGTTAAGGAAGAGAAGAAATCCCGCTTTTGGAGCAGAAGCAAGGATGATGAAGAGGAAGCTCCTGAAGAGGTTGAGGAAGTTAAGGAAGAGAAGAAATCCCACTTTTGGAGCAGAAGCAAAGATGACGACAAGCAGGAAGAGTCTGGCGATGAAGAGGATTCAGAAGAAGCTGGAGAGGAGAAGAAATCCCACTTCTGGAGCAGAAACAAGGATAAAAAAGATGATTCAGATGATGAGGAGTCTTCAGGAGGAATATTTTCATTCGTGCGCGAAAAGACCATTCAGGAAAAGCACGTTGAGGACATACTCTTTGAGCTTGAAATGGAACTGCTTCAGGGAGACGTTGCAATGGAGGTTGCAACAGATGTCGTTGAAAGCGTAAAGGAAAATCTTGTCGGAAAGAAAATCAAGAGAAGCAACGACATTACCGAATACACTTACTATGCCCTGAAGGATGCTGTTTATGATATAATCAACATTCCGGGCAAATCCATGACTGAAATGCTTGAGGAAAAGAAGGCTCAGGGAGAGCCTCTTGTGGTGATGTTTGTCGGAATCAACGGAACCGGAAAGACCACAACAATCGGAAAGCTTGCCAATTACTATCTTAAAAAAGGCTACACTCCTGTCATTGCGGCTTCAGACACTTTCAGGGCCGGTGCAATCGAGCAGGTCACCCATCATGCAGACAATGTGGGAGTCAAAATCATCAAGCACCAGAAAGGCTCAGACCCTGCCGCCGTCGCATTCGATGCTGTGGAGCATGCCCGTGCCCAGGGCAAGGAGCTTGTGCTGATTGATACCGCAGGAAGGATGCAGACCAATACAAACCTCATGGATGAGATGAAAAAGATCAAAAGGGTATCCAAACCGGACCTTGTAATATTCGTCGGTGATGCCATAACAGGCAATGACGCAACCGAACAGGCCAGGAAATTCAACGAGGCCATCGACATTGACGGCGTAATACTTACCAAGGCAGACGCCGACAGCAAAGGAGGCGCATCACTTTCAATCGGTTATGTCATTAAAAAGCCGATCATGTTTCTGGGTGTCGGCCAAGGGTATGATGACATCATGGAATACGATTCCGAATGGATGCTTAATCAACTTTTCTCAGATGATGGCGAAATCGCTGAGGAAGCATAACGCTTTTAATAGTCTATATTCAGATTCAGGGGGAATTTCAATGATTTTCCCCTGGAATCTTTTAAAATTTCTTTTTTTAAATATGAAGCGATTGATATTTTTGATTGGGCTTGCAAACAGTTCCAGACTTGTGAATGCGTTTTCAGGCCACATTGACCAATCTTTAAATTAATACTTAAACTCTTAAAAAATCGCTTTTCAGTCTAGGATATTTAAGCTTATCATAGCTCATTTTATAATAATTGTTGTTTTCATAAGCATTTCCATATGTTTTTAAGCTTTTTTTAATAATTTGAGCTATTTTAATAGGAATTTCTTATTAAAAAGATTTATATATGATTTTAAATAGAAAATGTAACAAACATTTAAATGGAAGGTGAAAAAATTTCGATAAAAAATAAGGCATTGATTTTGTCAATTGCGCTGGTTCTGTTTTTTGTGATGGGAGCGGCTGGTGCGGTTAACCAAACCGATGTTGATGTTGCTCAGCAGGCAGACGCTCAAGATGCTGTAACAGTGGATTCTGCTGATGAGAAGCAAATAAATGAAGCCAGCCAATCACCTGAAATTGAAGATTCACCACAACTTCAAACCACAATCAAAAGCGATGACAAAAACATTGTCAAGGGACATGAATTCTCCGTAAGACTTTCGAACAGCAATTCATCCCCGATTGCAAACAAATCAGTCGCTTTCACTTTCAACAAGGTGGTTTCAAATGCCACAACCGATGAAAACGGCGTTGCAAAACTTCTAATCAACTCCAATCCTGGTGAATACACAGTCAGATACTCATTCAGCGGCGAAGGCTACATGGGTTGTGAAAACTCAACAAAGATTCAGGTGATTGCCTCATCCGTATCCAAGATAAAGGCGCCATCCTATACGGCCTATATCGGCGTTACAAACACATACACCGTAACACTGACTGCCGGTGACACTCCCCTTGCAGACAGGCCAGTCACATTTAAGCTCAAGGGCAAGACATACACCAAAAGGACCAATTCCAAAGGTCAGGCAAGCATCAATATAAACCTGCCTAAGGGAAAATATACCTTAAGCTATTCCTATGCCGGCGAACAGAACATAAATCCGGTTTCAGGCACAGCCAAGATTACATCCAAGAAGGGAATGCCTACAAAGATAGTCAAGGCGAACTCTGTAATCTACAGGAGCAAGAAGACAAACTACTTTAAAGTCAAGCTCACCGACTCAAGGGGAAATCCCCTCAAATCCAAAAAGGTCATCCTGACTCTCAAAGGCAAGAAATACACCAAAAAGACAAATTCAAAAGGTGTTGTGAGTCTTAAAATCAAACTGAAGGTGGGCAAATACAAGATTAAGGCCTCATTTTCAAAGACAAAGGTATACAACAAGGCTTCAAAAACCTTCAAGATAAAGGTCAGACCTCCTGTTCCTACAAACAATGGTATGTGGCTCTTTGGAAGGGACATGAAGTCAGTAAATCTCAAGACACTTAAAGAGAACGGATTCAAGCATGTGTTTTTAAACTTCAAGGCAGTTGAACTCTACGGAAAATCCGGTGTCGAGGAGTGGGTAAAGACCGCAAAATCCTACGGCGTAAAGGTCCACCTCTGGATGCAGGTGTTCTACGGAGCGGGAAACTGGCAGAACCCTGTAAAAAACGGCAAGATAGACTATAGCCTCATCAACTCAAAGGTCAAGGAAGCCAAGGGCTATGCCAAAATCAAGGGAATTGCAGGAGTTCACTTCGACTATGTGAGATATCCTGGAAATGCCCACAGCTATCCAAATTCCGTAAAGGCAATCAATACGTTCATCAAGAAGGCCACAAAGGCGGTTCACAGCGTCAGCAAAAAGCTTATAGTTTCCGCAGCGGTGATGCCGGAGCCTTCCGCAATGAAGCAGTATTATGCCCAGGACATCAAGACAATGGGCAAGTACCTGGATGCGATTCTTCCGATGGTTTATAAGGGCAACTACCATGCCGGAACCAAATGGATCAAGTGGGTGACCAAGACATTTGCAAAGCAGTCCAAAAAGGCCAAAATCTGGACCGGACTCCAGACATACAGGTCCGACGCCAGCCTCAAAAAGATTCCTGCCAAGGAACTGATGGGCGATGTGCGCGCTGCAGTTAATGGAGGCGCAAACGGTGTCATCCTGTTCAGATACGGTTTATACAACAACATTAATTTCAAGGCGATATAAATGAAGAGAATATTATTATTACTGATGATCTTATTGGCCATTGCGTCCGTGTCAGCAGTATCTGCAGGCGATAATGCCACAGATGCTTTTGGGGATGCGGACACTCTGGCACTTGATGAGTCCGAAGTCGAGTTGAGCGATGATGTCGCAGACGAGACATTAGGACAAGAGGTCAATGAGAAAGATGTAGGCACCGATGAGAAGGCCGCTTCAAGCATAACCTCATCGGATGTAACCGGATATGAGTCATTCAACAGCGATTTGACTTTCAAGCTGACTTCAGACAGCAAGGCACTGGCATACAAGCCGGTGTCCATTAATGTGGCCGGTGCAACATACTACAGAAATACCGATGCCAACGGGGTTGCCATACTTTCAGTAAGCCTCAAGGCGGGAAGCTACACTGCAACATGCTATTATGAGGGAGACAATGCAACTTCCAATGCGACAGGAACATGTGCAGTCACCGTCAAGGCCCCTACAAAGACCCAGCTGAAACAGGGAGACAAAAACATCATCTACCGTCAGGGCTCAAAATGCCTTTTCTTTGTAAAGCTTGTTGATGCAAACGGCAAGCCAATCAAAAACCAGTGGGTGACATTCAAGGTTTCAGGCAAAACCTATACGGCAAAGACAAACAAGTACGGAAACGCAAAAATCTTTTTGAACCTCAAGAAGGGAACACGCAAGGTGACCTATTCCTTTGCAAAGACCTCCCCATATCTGGGTTCAAGCGGCTCTGCCAAAATCAAGGTCAGGGCAAAGATGGCAAAAGGTAACGGATACTGGCTGTGGCCGGCCCATATGAAAAGCATAAGCCTCAAGAGCCTGGCCAAAAAAGGAACAAAACATCTTTTCCTTCACGTTGATGCGATTGGAAGCTATGGAAAGAAATATGTCGTTTCATTTATCAAAAAGGCTCACAAACGCGGAATCAAGGTTCACCTTTGGATGCAGGTGGCATACTCCGGCGGAAAATGGGTTTCCCTTGTGGATGACCATGGAAAGCTCAAATACGGATTCATGAACAAGAAGGTAAAGAAAGCGGTATACTATTCCAAAATCAAGGGAGTCGACGGCGTTCACTTTGATTACATGAGATATGGTGGAACAGCCCACAAGCACCCTCATGCGGTGGATTCCATCAATTACTTTGTCAAGAAGGCAAGCATAAAAATCCATAAGGCAAGGCCTAACTGCATGGTTTCCCTTGCGCTTATGCCCGAGCCGAAGATGATGCACTACTATTACGGTCAGGACGTTCCTACACTAAGCAAATACTGTGACTGTCTCCTGCCGATGGTTTATAAGGGAAGCTACGGACAGCCAAGGTCATGGATCAAGTCAGTTACAAAGACATTTGTCGGCCAGTCAAACGGAGCGCAGATCTGGACAGGCCTTCAGACATACCATTCCGAAAACAACATTGCAAAGCTATCCCACTCCACCCTTTTGAAGGATGCAAAAATGGCCAAGGCCGGTGGGGCTATGGGAATTATACTCTTTAGAATAGGTATCAGCTGCAACTTCAATTTCAAAAAGGTTTAAAGCTTTTCTCCTTTAAATCCTGAATTTTCTTTTTTTTAAATTACCATTTCCTTTTGGACAATGCCTTCAACCTTTTTTTCTCGATAGCCTTTTTCTTGTCGGACTGGTACTGCCTGTTCTGGCGGCTGGTTGTGGTTTCATTGTTTCTCATGACAGTTACGAGGTCGATTGAGTTTCCCTTGCATGCCATGATGACTCTTATTTCCTTGTAGTCCTTGTTTTCAGGTGCCTTGTAGACAACGGCATACTTGTCTTCCTCAACATGCTCATAGCTTACCGGCTCTTCCATCATTATGCAGTCAACGACATATTCTCTGCTCAATCCGTTGTCCTGGAGCCTGTTGATGAAATGCCTGTTTTCAAAGCACCACTGTATCCCTGTGGTTTCGCCCATTAAAAATTTGTCAAATACATTCATTATATTAAAATGTGTAAAGATTATTATATACATTTTTACATAACTATTATCATGTCACAACAAAATCAGTGGGATTCGTCTGCAGCATTTATTTTCGCCATGATCGGAGCGGCTGTCGGATTGGGAAATATCTGGCGGTTCAGCTATGTGCTCTATTCCAATGGTGGAGGTTCATTTTTCATCCCATACCTTATTGCAATACTTATAATGGGAATTCCATTTTTAATATTGGAGTATGGTGTCGGATTCACGTTCAGAGAATCCTTTTCGAGTATCATGAAAAAGATAGATCCGAAATTTGAGATAATAGCCTGGATTCTGGTTTTGCTCGTATTTGTGGTTACGATTTATTATATGGTCATCCTGAGCTGGGACCTGGTATATCTGGCATCCAGCTTCACGTTCAGCTGGGGAGTGGACACTGCCCAGTACTTCGTAAGCACTGTCGGAGGAAGCTCCAACCTCAGCAACGCCAGTTTCCTTTTGATACCTACCGCAGTCGGTGTCATCATCATGTGGATTGCGCTGTGGTTCATTGCACACAGAAATGTCGACAAGGGAATCGGAAGGGTTTCAAAAATCCTCATTCCGGCGCTCTTTGTCATAATGGGGTTCATCATCATCTATGCGCTGACCCTTCCGGGAGCGGGCATAGGCGTAAATACCCTTTTGACTCCTGACTGGTCAAAGCTTGCCGATGTGAACATCTGGCTTGCGGCATTTGCACAGATAATCTTTTCCCTGAGTATGGGACAGGCCATTGCGACTACATATGCAAGCTACCTGCCTGAAAACTCAAAGCTCATAAACAATGTGTTCATTGTGGTTGCATCAAATTCCCTGTTTGAAATCTGTACCGCCTTCGGGGTGTTTTCAATCCTGGGATACATGTCACTCACCAACGGAACGCCGATGGTTCAGCTCATTACCGAAGGTACGGGTCTCATATTCATCGTTTTCCCGATGATATTCAATATAATGGGGCCGATTGGAAGAATTCTGGCACCTCTGCTGTTCCTTGCAATACTCTTTGCGGGAATCACTTCAGCACTCGGTTTCCTGGAGCCTATTCTGAGCACCACTTCAGACAAGCTCGGATGGTCAAGGAAGAAAACCGCAACTGTGCTGAGCATTGTGGGCTGTGTGATATCACTGATTCTCACATCAGGCATAAGCAGCTATCTTGTAGGCATAATCGACACCTTTGTAAATGAGTACGGGATACTGGTATTGATAGCCATCCAGTGCATCATATTCGCATGGTTTTATGGACTCGACAAGTTCCTTCCGGCTCTCAACGGACTGTCAATCATCAATGTGGGAAGAACATGGAAACTTGTAATCAAATACGTGCTTCCATGCTTTTTGATATTGATGTGGGCAAACGGATTGGTCAAGATGCTTAAAACCGCACAGCCATTTGAGATAATCGTGGATATCATAATCCTTGTGGCCGTAGCGGTATCTGCAATAGTTTTAACCAGGGCAAAACCGGCAAACGAGTAACCGTTTGCCCTATTTCTTTTTTTAGTATTTTTTGAAGGCGTCAAATCCAGCGTAGAGATGGTATAGGGTCTGTGCTATGCTTCCGAGGGCATTGTTCATGAAAAACCATATGAATATGTGGATGAGTATTGCCCCTGCGAAGAGTCCGAGGGCCCATTGCCTGTCGCCGTTGATATACTGGCCCAGGCCCGGTATTATAAATGAGAAAACTCCGTACTTCAGTGAATCCGTATCCATTGCCGTCACCCCTTTTTTGAATTATATTTTACATATCAAATAAGTTTACTTTGTCATCGATTATTTTAATACTTTTAGGTTTCAATCGGCAAATCATCACATCTTCCTTTCATATTCTTTGCATCTTTTTTTCGCCTGCGGGGGAAATATTTATTTGTATTGAAGACAATTAAGTATTATGAAGGTCAAGGTGATTTTGCTCATGCTTCTCGCATTCCTGTTTTTGGGTGTGGCATGCGCAGCTGAAAACGTTAACTATTCCAACCAGACAAAAAACATAACATTCGAGGGAGTGGACTTCACAATCCCCGAAGGCTTCGGCGAGTCCAAGGCCGATGAGGAATTCAATGAACTCGGATCAAACGGACAGACATGCTTTTACATCAACGAATGGAAGGGCGAAATCGTGATAACTGTAATTTCCGACTGGATGGGAATGAGCCTGAATGAGCTATATAAGGACGGAGCGGTAAAGTCCAAGATAAACGGGCATGAAGGATGGAACTACACTGAAAACGACCTGCACTATTTCGGATATGTTCAAAATGACAGGGGCATACTCATCGGCGTGACAAACGAGACAAGGCTCTATGAAGTGATTCTATAACTTTTTTTAAAAACAAGCAGGGTTAAGCCTAAAGGCTCAAAGGAACCTTTAGAACTTAAACTAAAAAATTTTTTTAGTGTAACACGGGAGAGTGTTACAGTTAAAGATATATCTTTAGGTACTATTTATATTCTTTTGTCATGAAAATTTGACCCGTTTTTCGATTTTTTTAAATACTTTCAATGCAAAAATATAATCTAGTGATAAAATGAGATTCAACAAGAGATATCTGATTGTTCTATTGATTCTTTTGGTGGCAGCGGTCATCATCTGTGCGGCTTCAGCACATGAGGCAAGCGCCGCCAAGACATCAAAGACCACAGTAAAGATTCATAATTTCAAGCCGGGAGTTCTCTGGGCCACAAAGGCAAAGATACTTAAGAACGGCGATGCCATAGCTGGATATGTGGAATACAAGGGCAACATGCAGTTCTCCAAGGGGACAGGCGTGACATCATGGTATTTCGGAAACGGAAACAATGGCGACATCGAGCCCCACCACACAAAGCTTGTCAAGGCCAAATTCTTTTTCAAAAACAAGAACGGCAAGGTAAAGACAAAGACGGTGAAGGGCTCAAGCGCACACCTCTCCACCAAGCTGATAAAGGGATACACCCCTTACAAGGCTGTCGTATGGTACACTACCAGATAGGTTTTTCAAACCTATTCTTTTTATTTTTTTACATATTTTATTGACAGATTCCATAAATTTCTCACAGAAATTAACAAGATTCAAAATAAGGCCTATTTCTTTATTAATTTAAACAGAATTCATTCCTATTTTGATTGGAGCCTTTAAATTCAATTTTAGGACAAAATAAGAAGTTATATATAATTTTACAATGAAAAATAACTATTGTATTCATATGAATATGTTTTAAATTGAATTGGGAGGGAGTTGGGATAGGTTATGTCTGCCAAAACAGACTTTCAATTGAAAGTATCTGCTTTATGTGAGTTATATCCTATCTAAAACAAACCTTAAAAGTGATTGGGTATGATGGCGTTTTCCTTGTTTTAAACACAAGTAAACAAGTGTTTATATTCAATTTGGAGATTTTAGAGAGGTTAATTATGAAATATAAAAAGATGATGCTAATAACATTGCTGCTGTTGGCAGTTTTGACAATAGGTGCTGTCAGCGCATCCGATGATGCTGCATTGGACAATGTGGCAGCCAATGATGACGTTGACATCATCGCAGAGGGTGATGGCGGAAATGATGATGGAAAAGAAGATGAATATGGTGCATTTTATACTGATGAAAAGATTATAACTAAAGGCGAGGGTTATAATCCTGATGCATATGTTGCAAGCATGGTCGTTTCGAATACCACTAAAAGCGGTGCATTCGTAATTTCCACAGATGCTGGGGATGATCAGGATGTTGAATTGTTCAGAGCTGAAATAATGGGTGATTTGGAAAACAAGTGGACCATTAATGAAAGTACACAAGACCTTGTATGTAATGTATATTTGAGAGATTTGACTAATCTGAATGCTCTTAAAGATGGAAATTCCATTTACTTTGACTTCATTGTTAATGGGGAGGAAGATGACGATTATGGTGACTTGGCAACACTCAAAGTCACAGAATCATATTTCCAATTCATTGATGATGAGGATGAGAATGATGTTAACATAACTATTGCTGATTCATATCCTTTTTTCCTACCTGATGATATAGGTGGGGTTTTCGCTTCCGTTTCAGTTCCTGTCGGGCTTAAAGGGTGCATTGTCATTTATGTTGAAGATGATGATGGGAACGAGTTTGCCTACTTCAAATCATCTATAGAGGATATGGTTGGAGTACCTGTTGATGACGGCACAGTATACGCCATTGCTTTAAAACTTATAGAAGAAGATTGGATTGATGATTTTTTACGTGAAGGCAGCTTTACAATAGCATTCCTCGATGAGGATGAAGATGAAATAGCATCCGTTGAATGCAGCATCGATTATGATAAAGTAAATAATAAAGTTTACTTCTCTGAACTCGAAGGACTTGCAGGTAAAGGTTATGATCTCACAGAATATGCAGATATTGCAGAAGAAGCAAATGCGGTTAACGATGAGCCTATCATTGCAATTCCTGTATCTGCCGTTTATGAAAAAATTAATGATAATTTTACTGTCTACATCTTGGGGGATGATGAAAGAAATGTTACATTAAATATTGCTAATCTCTTGGATAATGGTGTATTTGTCATATCAGTCAGTGACCTGTTTGAGATGGATGACCTTGACGACATGGAATCAGATTACAGTTTCCTTGTTCAATTTTATGATGATGAAGGTAAAGGAAACTACTATATTGAAACTGATGATGTCACAATCTATATCAATCCTTATATTTATGATGAAGTAAATGCATATAATGACGATTGGGTCATCAAGTTTACAAAAATTGAAGATGCGGATGGGGAATTCAAGGTCACAATCTCAAAAGAAGGCAGTGAAGACATTGTAAAAACATTCAAAGTAAGCGAACTTGAAAACATGACTGAAGAGGATGATGAAGGTCCATTTTATGTATTGAAATGCAGTGATTTAAATCTTGCTGTGCCTGGTAAGTACAAGATCATGGTCAATTTCACAAAAGGCGGTGAAGAGCTAATTTATAATATTGGATTCGTTGAAGTTAGAAATGAATTGGATATTAGTGCTCCTGACGGCGATGCGTTTGGAGACATTCAACACCAAGTCTTCATTGTTCAAGTTGATGAGGATTTCGATGGTTATGTAAATGTTTTCGTTGACGGAACACAGATTGGTGGAGATATACGTCTTGCGGGCTTAGGATGGAGTATGGATCCTCCAGGCCGTGAAATCGTCTTAAATGATTTCAATATTGATGAAAGTGGAAAATACACTTTAGGAGTCCAAGTTTTTGATGAAAATAACACTTTCATAAATGACGCAACTGCTGATGTTGAGGTTATTGTGGGTGTAAACAGTGTGGAGTTCAATGATGCATACTACACTCAAGATACCTACATGATATTCAAGTTAGGTGCTCCTGTTGACGGAATATTTGTAATTTATCTTAATGACGAAGAGGCAGGTTATTATGACCCTGCAGACCATGATATCCGCTGGAATGATGATTTTGTAGACCAGTGGGATGATGAGGGATATGCAAGATTCTTGAAACGTGGCGACTATGATGTTTATATTACATTAAGGGACTCCAGCGGTGTTGAAACATTTTTCGATAACAGTCAATTCTCCATCTTATCCATGAATGCAGATACGGAGGATGAATCCTATTATGAAGGTGATGATGTAACCATCACATTCGATGGGGATTATGACCCTTCCATGGCTGCAAAATTGGAAGTGGCGTTAATTAAAAGTTGGAGCCCAATGGGTCCTGATGTTGATGTCATTGCTAAATTTGGCAGTGACGACATAGCTAAAATGTATGATAGTGAAGAAAAATCATTTTCATTTGTCCTCGGTAGTTTACCTGTCGGCAAAAATATGATAATGCTTCATTATATGGTTGCTGACGACGAATTAGAATTATATAAGGATCATTACATACAGCATGCGTCTGATGCTATTAATGTCAACGTATTGGAACGCATAGACCCTAACTTGACCATCTCTGTTGATGACATTCTTGAAGGAGACCCTGCCGTTGTTAAAATCACAACCAACGCAACATTCTCCGGTAATGTGGTTGTAAAAATTGGAAACAAAGAATACAATGTTACAATTGTAAACGGTACAGGTACATTAAATGTTCCTAACCTTGCTGCAGGTCCATACACTGCTACAGCAATCTTTGCTGCAACCGGAATATTTATCTACAGTGAAAAGACAGTTTCATTCACTGTAGCTAAAAAACCTGTAACTCCTGCTAAGAAAACCAAAATCAAACTGACACTTAAAAAGGTTAAAGTCAAAAAATCCGCCAAAAGCTACTTTAAAAATCAACGGTAAAGCTGCCAAAGGCAAGAAGATTATCTTCAAGTTCAAAGGCAAAAAATACAAAGCTAAAACCAACAAGAAAGGTGTAGCTAAAGTCACCATCAAGAAAAAAGTGCTCAAAAAACTTAAAGTCGGCAAAAAGGTTAAATACCAGGCAACCTACGGCAAAGTTACCAAAAAATACACTGTAAAAGTTAAAAGATAAGGATTTGATTCCTTATTTTTATTTTTCTTTTTTTTAAACTAAGCATTTTGGGCGGTGTCCTAAAACTCCAATTTTTTCAATGATTTGGGATTAAATTTTTTGTTTTGCCAATCTCTGTCATTCCAACCCCTTTAAGATGCAGAATAGGGATTGTTTATTGGTGTTCTTTTTTGTATAAATTTTTGTTCGCAATCATTAGAATTAATTGTATTTTAATTTTTATTACTTGACGGATTTCTATAATTTTTCATTAAAATTAAACAGAATGCAAATGAAAACCTTCTTCTTTTAGAAAATTAAACATAATTCATTACATATTTTTGATTAGGGTATTCATTCATCTTTTGGGAAAAAATAAGAAGTTATATATAATTTTACAATGAAAAATAATTATTGTATTCATATGAATATGTTGAGTTTAGAGGGAGTTTCGATAGGTTATGTCGGCAAAACAGACTTTCAATTGAAAGTACTTACTTTATATGACTTATATCCTATCTAAAACAAACCTTAAAAGTGATTGGATATGATGATGTTTTTCCTTGTTTTAAACACAAGTAAACAACTGTTTATATTCAATTTGGAGATTTTAGAGAGGTTAATTATGAAATACAAAAAGATAATGCTAATAGCTTTACTGCTGTTGGCTGTTTTAACAATAGGTGCTGTCAGTGCGTCCGATGATGCTGCATTGGACAACGTGACAGCCAGCGACGACGTTGACATCATCGCAGATGATGACAACGACATAGGTGAAAATGAAAGTAATGGAGATCTTTATATCGAAGAGGACTCTATACTGGTCGATCGTGATACGGAAGTTGTCGGACTTGAAACCGGCGAGCCACGCGACACCGGCAGACTTGTAGTTTTCGATACAGACACCAATGAGGAGTATTACAACAATACTCTTGCGAACATGACATACAACACAGACTGGATGAAACATAAATTCAATTCATATGACGGATATTATATCTTCCCTGCTGACTTGAAGATTAAATCCGGTGTGTACAATATCAATGCCACATACTACAACGACGACAATACCATAAACGAGACTGTTGTTGGAACAGTCTGCATCGATAAAAATTCATTTATAACTGATGAAGAAATCGATATTAATGATAACACAACAGTTGTAGTCAGCGCCTACATTTTTGACAGGTTTGCTGACGGTTATCTTGTCATAGGATACAACTTTGATTCTGATGAGGAGGATATAGTTGTAGTTAAGACAATTGAACTCACTCCGGCTGATTTGGGTACTGTAATGAACTTTACAAGAGCTGACTTGAACTTAAGCATAGGTTATTATGATGGCTTTTTTGCAGGATACCTTCCGTCCGATGGGGATATAGATGATGATCTCGAAACCATAGTCGATGATGACTTAAGCATCGTGGACAATTCCAAATTCAGAGCATTCATTGATGATGAAATTGCATCCATCTTCTATAAAGAGGATTTATTCTTTGTATATTGTCCTGAAAACAGTGTAGGCACTAACATCACTATTTATGTGAATGATGAGCCTGTCATCACTAAATTAATAACCGAAGAGGATGCTGGGGATTATACTGGATTTACTTTAAAGCAATTAAACATTACTGAAGTCGAAAAGGAATATTCATTCGCTATATATAACAACGATACCGGTGATGTTCTGTTTGAAAACTACACATATGAGTTTGAAAACCCTATTGAATTTTCCGATTTATGTGCAATCGGTTCAAGTGCTCATGTTTTAGTAGAACTAATTGTTCCTAAAGGATTCAACGAAGGCAGCATTCTTGTAGTTGATGATAATCTTGAGACTGTATTTGAAAAATATTTAGCAGACATGGAACCTAGCTCCCTTGGTTGGGAAACTGACATCGACAGATATGAAATTCCACTTGAGAATTTAACTAAATTATATGCTCCGGGCATTTATGAATTTTGTGCAATCTATCGCAATGATGATTTGGAGATAATTGCTGAAAGTTATGTTAGAATCGTAGAGAGGAAATATGTCAAAAATGAAAACGCAAGCATAGAAATATTCGACTATCTGATCTTTGATGTAGGCGACATTGATGAGGATGACCCTGATCCAATCGTTGAAGTAATTGCCGATAACGAAAAAGGCAAGGTAGTTGTTTGGATAGGCGATGATTGGAACATTACCTTGGATGAACCAGATGATGATGATGGTGAGGGTTGGGTATACACTCTAACCGTAAAGGATATCGAAGGTTTCGAGGAAGGAAGCTATCCTATAAATGTCACCTACTACGACGGCGAGGGCACTGAAGTGCTTAATTTGAGTTCCACTATTGACATAATTTGTGGAAGGGCAAGCGCTGAAATCGTTGCACACGATGTTCTCATGAAAGACGATTGGAATTACACAGACTTTGTTGTTGTAAGGGCATTATATGACTTTAAAGGAAGCGTTGTAATATTTTTAGACAATGAGTCCTTTGAAATATCATTGAATGATTTGATTCCAATTCCTGATACCCCACTGTTCGGTTATTATCATATTGATTTCAATGATTTGAACAAATCCGATTATGAGGCTCGTGAATATGATGTATTCATTGAGATTTATGATGAGGACGATGATGAGGATCCTATATGGGATAACGGCGATGGAGACGAAATCTACTTCTTTGAACCGCAAATCGCTCAGGATGATAACGTAACCATTGAAATTATTCCTACACCTACAATAATTCCTGATGGGGCATTCATTATCATTACTGCAAAGGACAACAGCACTAACGTAACCATCCGTATAGAAAATGGAGACCCTATTTCCATTGCTTTAACAAATTGTTCCTATGATGATATTAATGAGTGTTATCTTATCCGTGCAGATGATTTGGACATTGGCATTGGTGAATATGAATTAAACGTCACCTATCAGAACCTTTCACTGAAAGGTAAGGTTAATTTAATCTCCAATCTTGTGATTAACATGCCTGAAGATGGTGAAACCATATACTGGGGATGTGACCAGGACCCTGTTATAGCATGGTTCCAACTTAGGGAAGGCGACATTAAAACAGATATCGTTTATGGAAATGTAACTGTCTCAGTTTATCTTGACGGCGAAAACGAAACTGTCTGCTTCAAAAAGGACATCTCCGAGTTAGATTGGCATGGTGGTCTTGCAGCTCTTGTAATTCGTTTAAGCGATTTAGAAGGATGCTCCAATTTGACAGGCTATTATGAAGTTGATGTTAGCTATGAAGGAGGAACCGAAGCTGCAAACGATGCTGACTACACTTACTTCTTCAAGGAGCTTGCCGCTGACGATTTCAGTGTTGACATTGTTGGAGACAGGATAATATTCTCAGTTCCGGACAATGTCTTCGGTGAAGTCAATGTGACAATCGATGGAGAATCCACCGTTAAGGACATATGGGACCTTGAATGGGATGATGATGAAGGAGTCAAATATCTCGAATTCGATGGTCTTGGAACAGGAACCCACAAGGTCAGCGTTTCATTCATTGGATTTTCAGGCAGTTCCATGGTATTGGCCGATACTGTTGTAAATCCGATTGACCCTGCACTGACAATAGCTATTGCAAACATTCAGGAAGGAAACCCTGCTGTTGTAACCGTTACAACTAATGCAACATTCTCAGGTAATGTCACCGTTACAATCGCAAACAAAAACTACACTGTTTCAGTTGTAAACGGTAAAGGTACCATAAATGTTCCTAACCTTGCTGCAGGTCCATACACTGCTACAGCAATCTTTGCTGCAACCGGAATATTTGGCTACAGCGAAAAGACTACTTCATTCACTGTAACTAAAAAACCTGTAACTCCGGCTAAAAAGAAAGACAAAATCAAACTGACCCTTAAAAAGGTTAAAGTCAAAAAATCCGCCAAAAGCTACTTTAAAAATCAACGGTAAAGCTGCCAAAGGCAAGAAGATTATCTTCAAGTTCAAAGGCAAAAAATACAAAGCTAAAACCAACAAGAAAGGTGTTGCTAAAGTTACCATCAAGAAAAAAGTGCTCAAGAAACTTAAAGTCGGCAAAAAGGTTAAATATCAGGCAACCTACGGCAAAGTTACCAAAAAATACACTGTAAAAGTTAAAAAATAAGGATTGAATTCCTTATTTTTATTCTTTCTTTTTTTAAATCAAATATTTTTTAATTTTAAGATGCAAGCAAGCATTTACAGTCGAAAAACTTTAAATACTCCTTTTTTCAATACTACTAACCATGAAAAAAATTACTTTAGATATTATCGTACTGTCAGTGATATTGGTGGGGGCATGCCTTGTTTCTGCACATTCACCGGAAAGACCATTGCCGGGTCCACATGATGCAGCTATTGACAGCATTTATGCATCAGGCGCTGCACATCCTCAGGGCAGTGACCTCAGATTGGATTTGGTGCTGTCATCAATTCAGCACAATTTTCAGGATACGGTGCCCGACATTTATGATTAATTTACTTTAATCCTCACCTAATTTAAATTAATCATCTAGCCTAAACCTTATTTTTAATTAACCATTTTTTTAATTTATGCAAAGCTTTTTCATTTTTAAAGTAAAATTTAAAATCGAATGTATATGCTCCATCATTTTTTCATTTTGTTTGATTGGAAATTCATTGAAAAATTCCAATGTCTTGTCAGTATTTATTTAAACTCGTTTTTCATACATGACTACTCTTCACAGGGCTTCAGGCAGGTTCATTCACCCATTTATATTCAATACGGGGGAAATACCTAAATCAACAATTGAATTCGCAAGCCCTAATTCATTCTACAATCCTTTGTTCATCAACACCCAAGAAATCGAAGGTTCGGTAAGGTTAAATAATATCAAGTACAAAATAGATAACAATCAAAAAATCAATGCATTTGACGTTTCTGATTTGATTTGGATGCCTTAATATAGGTGGGATAGGGAAATTGAAAGCGTTGTTGTTGAATTGGTTGATATATACAATAATATCATTGTTGATGAGAATTTGCTTGAAGTCTTGAGGAAATCTTTGGTCTTGTGGGCTGGAAAGTACGTTTCAGAAGAAGGTAATATTGAAAAGGTTATAAGAGGTTTAAAAATGTCTGCTCAGGAAGTAATTGATTTGAAAAAGGATATTGTAAGTGCACGTATTGATGGAATGCTGTGTCGTGCTGAGAAAAGGGGTATGGATAAAGGCAAGCTTGAAACTGCCAGGAATATGCTTGAGAGGGGTTTTGCGCTTGAGGATATTTGTGATGTTACTGGTTTGTGTGAAGAGGATATTTTGAATGGCTGATGGTGTTTTTCTTTTTGTGCTGAAAAATTAAAAAATAGAAGGGGGAATTTGATTTTCCCCTTAGTCCATGTCCTTGAAAGGATCTCCTCCGTTTTTCCTTATGTCGTCGATGGACATTCCGTCACACTGGCCTCCCTGGACGATTCCGTTGGAATCATAATAAAGGCCGCTTTCCTTGTCATAGTTCAAAGTATTGTCTGTTGAATTGCTGTCGGTTGAATTTGAACTTGAGTTTGATGGAGTGTCTGAGTTTGCAGTGCTTGAGTTGTATGAATCTCCTGCATCGCTATCGGAATCACCTTCAGTAATGGTTATTGTTTCCTTGAGGGTGCTTCCGCTGTAGTTGCCGTTTCCTGCATATGTTGCAGTGAAATCATGGCTTCCGGCAGATTCATCTTCCAAGACAAGATATCCTTTACCGTTTGTATCTGTTACCACTTTGAATGTTTCATTGTTTCCTGCACCGTCGCTAAATTGGATTTCAACCATTTGGCCGGATAGCAGATTTCCCTTGTCGTCCTTAAGTTGGAATTCTATTTGGTCCCCATTTTGCAATGAGGCTGCACTTAACATGTTCATTTGTGTATTTACCTTGTTGCCGGTTGTGCCTGGGTGTGAAAATACCATAAAAGCGGCAATTCCGACAATTACTATAATTAAAATTGCAATAATCAGATTTTTGTTCATAGAGTCACCTCTGATTAATTTTATTTAAGCCATATATATTTAAGTTTTCTTATTTAATATTCATCTTTTGAATTTTTTAATGGCTTATATTCAATCCAATTGAGGTGAGTGGTAATTTCATTCAATTAGAAAATATTGGTGGTGATGTCGCTAATAGTATTTTGTTGCAAAGGAAAGTATCATCACTGCCATGAATGCGACTGTAAGCACCATCGCATAGCCGTCATAGCTGTCACGGATTTTTGCAAGCCTTTTGCTTTTGATTGAAATCATGACCGGAAATAGGGCAAAGAGCGGTATGAAATAGCGTGTCGTGATTCCCAGATTCAGGAATCCCACGCTTGCCCATGTCAGAAGCTGGATGAATCCGGTTCCGATATAGATCATGAGGATTATCAGAAGCGCTCCGATCTTTGTCTTTCTGCGGAATCTTATGTTTTTCGGATATGCCAAAAGGGTCACCCCTCCAAAGGCCAGAATCGATGCCACCACCAGGTGGTAGCTGTCGCAGTAGTGGACCTTCTGGGCCGCTCCGAAGAAGTTGAAGGCTCCGTACACTATATGTGAGAAGTTATATGTGAAAAGCTGTGATATGAACTTCAGCGTAAATACCGGATGGTCTGCAATGTAGTGCATCTGTGCTGTTGAGTCGATGAATCGAAGGCTTGACCTCCAGGAATGCAGCAGTGTCGGCGTGGAGTATCTGCTCCACAGGATTCCTGCAATTCCAATGGCTGCAATGCATATCAGGATGTACGGCAGAATTTTCCTGCCCTTTTTGAAGTTGGCTGACGGAACAAGCATGACGAGGAATATGAATGCCATGTAAGGTAGCTTGCAGAGGCCCAGAATCAGGCACAGCGCAGAGAACTTGATGACCTCCCTGGTTTCAAGCGAATCCTTTTTGGCGGAGTACATGTACAGGAAATATCCCACAGCAAGTATCCCCAGCCCTATTATCATGGAATCTATGCTCAGCGATGCCGCCTGGTAAATCGAAATCGGAAGGCATGCAACGAAAAAAAGGGGCATCTTAAGAATCGGTGTCTTTCTGATTGCAAGCGATATCACCCCTGCATAGAACAGGAGATTGAATATCCTTCCAAGCCACAGGAGCCATATCACGTTCAAGTCAAGCATCTTTGCTATAATCATTCCGAGAGCTTGAGGCAGGTATCCATAAAACGGGTTCTGCTCAAAGGCTGAAATTACGAGATTATCGGTGTAGTTTATCTTTTCGGTATCATATGGCGTGTGATCCACCGTTTTTCCCAAATCTGAAGTGAAAAAGTTGACCGCTTCGATGGAGTCATAGCCGGCGCCCGGGTTGTAGTGGGCTATCCTCTTGTGTCCGGTCAGGTTGTAGGCCCTTTCAAGGCCCAGGTCCTCTCCGGTCCAGTGGGGGATGAAGACTCCCCTTGAGGTCAGCTCCGCCCTTGCAAGATGTTCGGTCTCGTCGCTGACATCACAGATCGGCACGATGAAAGCCGCAATTATTCCAAAGCACACTATTGCCACAAATGCGACCTTGTGGAATTCTACATCCGAGTCGTGCATGAAGTAGTATGTGATGCACAAGATTCCGACAATGCTCACTAAAAGAAGCGTTATAAGCTCGAATTCGGGATGGGTGATGTTATTCCATCCGGCAGTCGAAAGGCCAAGTATGACGATGAGGATAATATAAGCCATCAGGTGCTTTTTCGATTCTGCAAGTGTTTGTCTGAAACCTTTTGAAGGCGTGTTGCTTTCCAATTTGATACCTCAATTTCATTACGTTAAAAATTGTTTATATTAATGTTTTTATTTGTTGTTTTATATAAATTTGTTTAAAATGGGGTGGAGTCTTGTCAAAATATGTCCTTTGGGATTGAACCTTTCCGGCTTTGTGAGATTCAATCATGAATCCGGTCAAAGAGATTGTGGGGAATATGGGTTTTTGCGGGACTTTGACTGACGAGCTTTTTTCAATTTTTAAGGTCCGAATTTAATTTGCTTGTTTTAAATTCTTTATTTTAATTAAATTCTAATGTAAAGTTGTTTTTTTGGTGTTTTAAGATGTAAGTAAGCACTTGCATTCGAAAATCTTTATATATGGTGTTGTTTAAACTATT